>JBFGZH010000168.1:0-6084 GCA_041586895.1 Psychromonas sp.
CTGCTTAAAGACGGCCACCTCTTTATTGAGCTGGGCATAGAGAATGCTGCAGTGACGCGCAGAGTCAATATTATTGACCGAGGATGAATAGGGAGTTAATAATTTTCCTGCACTTTTGATACCGCATTTCTTTTCGCCGACGAGAATAATGTCGCCACCTTGTTGCAGATGCGGCGTCAGGTTGGCCAGTAAATATTGGGTTTCCTGTTTTGCTTTAGGTAAAAAAATCAACAACAGGTCGAATTTTTTTTCTCCCTGGTAATTGGCCGTGAAATAGACTTCAGAGCTGTTTAACTTGCCCGACAGCGCGCTGTAGTAACGGTAATCGCTAAAGCAGAAAGTGCTTGTTTGCGCGAGTGTTTCCAGGTGCAGCGCATAAGCATCGACAATGTTTCCGGCAACTAAAATGTTTTTATCGGTAAAAAGAGATTCATTACGCTGTAATAGCTGTCTGGGATTGGAATAGACTTGATTCGCAAGGGACATGGATTTTTCCTGTAGTTTTACATATATGCCAAGCTATCTGAGTTACCGAGTCCTTCGAGTATAAGATTGGCAGTGCTGAAAGTGTGCGCATTATAGCAATCTCTAGCAATAAATAATCTAAAATTGCACGGGAAAAATGCAGGCTAACAGGTGTTTGTTGGAGTAATAGCCTTGTCTTTTAAAAAGACTCTATTAGCACAACTGTGATTTTGCTAAGCAGGCCGAAGAGCGCATTTGCTGCACTCTTCGGCTGGGAAACGGGCTATTTAACTTCTTTACCTGCCGCTTGCAGATCCGCATGGTAGGAAGAGCGCACAAAAGGCCCGCAGGCTGCATGCTCAAAGCCGATTGCCTTGGCTTTTTCAGCAAACTCATCAAACTCTGCCGGCGGCATATAACGTTCAACGGCTAAATGGTGCAGGCTTGGCTGCAGATATTGACCGAGCGTCAGCATGGTCACGCCATGATCGCGCAAATCATGAATAACCTGCTCTATCTGTTCGTTGCTTTCACCTAGACCGACCATGATCCCCGACTTGGTTGGAATCTCCGGGTGCTGCTCTTTGAATTTTTTAAGCAGGTCTAGCGACCCCTGGTAATTCGCACCCGGGCGCACTTTCTTATAGAGATGCGGTGCGGTTTCCAGATTATGGTTAAAGACATCGGGCAGATCGTTTTCCAGGCACGCTAAGGCTTTGTCAACCCGGCCTTTGAAGTCCGGCACTAAGGTTTCAATCTTTATGTTCGGATTTAACAGGCGGATTTCACGAATACAGTCAGCAAAATGCTGGGCGCCACCGTCACGAAGATCATCACGGTCAACGGAAGTGAGCACCACGTATTTTAGTTTCATGTCTTTAACGGTTTGCGCCAGTTTTTTAGGCTCTTCGCTATCGGGAGGAAGCGGCTTACCATGGCCGACATCGCAGAATGGGCAACGTCGTGTACAGACAGCACCTAAAATCATAAAGGTCGCGGTACCGTGATTAAAGCATTCATTGAGGTTCGGGCAGGATGCTTCTTCACAGACAGAGTGCAGCTTGTTTTTACGCAGCGCCGATTTGATATCCTGCACGCGAGAGTTATCGCTATGAATCTTGATTTTCATCCAGTCAGGTTTTTTTAATATACTGTCTTTATCAGAGGGGATGACCTTAATCGGAATATGTGCAAGTTTATCGGCATCGCGCAGTTTTTCGCCTGCGGTTAATTTTCTTGGTTTATTACTCATGAAAAAAACTCTCTATTTGTGAATACATTAATTGTGCGTTTAACTTCTCTATTAATAACGGTGCTAATTCGTTGACTGACAGTGCGATACCTTCATCTTTACATTGGGTCATTTGCAGTCCCGCATAGCCGCAGGGATTGATTTGTAAAAAGGGTGATAAATCCATATCTACATTTAAAGCGAGGCCATGAAAAGAGTTGCCTTTACTAATCTTTAACCCTAATGATGCTATCTTTTTGTTATTGACATAAACACCCGGCGCATCGCTTTTAGCGGCGGCACTGACATTATAATCGCCTAACAGGCTGATAATACCCTCTTCAATAATGGAAACTAATGTCCGTATATTAAAGTGTTTGCGGCGAATATTAATCAGAAGGTAAGCAATTAATTGTCCCGGTGCATGATAGGTTATTTGTCCACCGCGATCACTTTGGACAACGGGAATCCCTGTACTTTGCAGCAGATGCTCACTTTTACCGGCACGGCCTTGGGTAAACACCGGCGGGTGTTCGACTAACCAGATTTCGTCGACTGTGTGGTCATCGCGCTGCTCGGTGAAATCCTGCATTTTTTGCCACACCTGCTGATAGGGTTGTAAGCCGAGGTGACGGATGCGTAGTTGTTTATCAATGGCTGTCATGCAATTTACCTGTTCTTAAAGAATACAACGCACGAGTTCAAGGTTATTTAACTCGCTGTAAATAGCTTCAATATGCGCTTTGCTGGTGACAGTGACAGGAATGGTCAGTGAATGATAAGTGCCCTTTGAGCTTGGCTTAACTTTGGGGGAGTAATCACCCGGCGCATGTTTTTGAATAACGCCGAGTACATCGAGCATCATTTGCGGTTCAGCAAGTCCCATCACTTTAAATGAGAAGAGACAGGGAAACTCTAAGAGTTCGTCAAATTTGGTGTTTAATGGCATCTGAAGCTCCATTGTTCAATAAAAAAGTGAGGCAAAAGCCTCACTTTATGATTTATAGAGAGGCTATTTGCACCTCTATGCTCAAATAGCTTGGCGCTATTATATGGGGATTGTATTAAGCAAACCAACCAATAAATAATAATTTGATGTAATCAATTAAACGGCTGAACAAACTACCTTCATCAACGGTTTCTAAAGCAATTAAATCATAAGTAGCAATTGTCTCGTCAGCAAGGGAGTAGTGCACTTCGCCGACTTTATCGCCTTTTTCAATGGGCGCGCGTAACTCATCAGCAAGCACAAAATCAGCATTTAAGTTTTTAGCTTCGCCGCGGGGCAGGGTTATCGGTGTATTGACGGCAACCCCTAAGCGGATCATCTCCTGTGAGCCCATCCAGATACGCTCCTGTGCAAGTTGATCGCCGGCGTTATAGGGGGTCAGGGTTTCAAAAAAGCGGAACCCCCAGTTAAGTAATTTTTTGCTTTCCACTTTACGCGCGTTTTCTGATTTTGCGCCCATCACCACACTGATTAAACGCATGCCGTCTTTGGTTGCCGATGAGACCAGGCTGTAACCGGCTGCACTGGTATGTCCGGTTTTGATGCCATCTACATTTAAACTTTTGTCCCATAACAGGCCGTTACGGTTATATTGCACAATACCGTTAAACTTGAATGATTTTTCGCTGTAAACACGGTATTCATCAGGTACATCGGAAATTAATGCTTTCGCCAGGATCGCCATATCCTGTGCTGTGGTGTAGTGGTCGCTGGCGTGCAAACCGTGGCTGTTAACAAAATGGCTGTTCTGCATACCCAGCTCTGCTGCCCAGGAGTTCATTAAATCTGCAAATGCACTTTCACTGCCGGCAATATGCTCAGCCATTGCAACGCACGCATCATTACCGGACTGCACGATAATACCGCGGTTAAGATCCTCGACCGAGACTTCTTTACCGACTTCGATAAACATCTTGGAAGATTCCGGAAAGTTTTTTGACCAGGCATTTTCAGAAATAGTCACTTTATCTGTGGGTTTTAAGTTACCTGATTTTATCTCCTGGCCAATGATATAGCTGGTCATCATCTTAGTTAAGCTGGCCGGCTCGAGCCTTTCTTCACTGTTATTTTCAGCGAGCACTGTCCCTGAATCAAAATCTATTAGCAGGTAACCTTTTGCGGCAATGGCCGGAGCATTGGGAATAACCCGCGGGGCGGCAATGACATTGAAACTTAGCGCGAAAGTGATAAGCAGTAGGCTTATTTTTTTCATGTGATTTTACCTTTGAGTTGTGTTACCCAAGTGCTTGGGCAGTTATGCGAAAAATTTATCAGCCACTATAGCAGATGCCTAGCTGCTAACGAAAATTTTTAGTCACTTAATTAAATTAAGGGATTAGTCACACTGCTTTATTAAGGTTCAGTGCTACGCTCAATAATGTTCTATTTCGGTGCATTTAATAAGCGGTGTCTGCACTATTATTGTGCGTCATATTTTGCTGTTATTTCATTGACTTCAAGGATGTGTTTATAAGTTGTTGTTTTTTAAGTTCTTTGTTTTTGTGGCACGACCATTGCTATAAAACAGGCAGGTGAAAGTGATTAATGCCGCATAGATAAACAAATGGTCAGCCATAAGTTTTATTTTATCGGTATCTATATTGTTTAATTTTAAAAAAGGGAATAACCATGAAAATGTTAACCGCAATAATTAAACCGTTTAAGTTAGACGAAGTAAGGGAAGCCATTATGGATGCGGGCATTGCTGGTGTCACGGTTTCTGAAGTAAAAGGTTTCGGTCGTCAGAAAGGCCATACTGAGCTTTACCGCGGCGCTGAGTATCAAGTTGATTTTTTGCCGAAAGTTAAATTAGAAATTGCAGTAAAAAGCGAAGATGTTGATCGCTTAGTTGAAGCGATAACAGCTGCTGCGAACACCGGCAAAGTAGGTGACGGAAAAATATTTATTCAATCAGTCGAGCAAGTTGTGCGCATTCGTACCGGTGAGCTTGATGAAGAAGCACTTTAATTTAATTATAATATTTTTTAAAAGGTAATTATTATGGAAAGCACAGTTACAGAGCTTAGATTTGCGTTAGACACTTTTTATTTTTTAATATCGGGTGTCCTAGTTATGTGGATGGCAGCAGGATTTGCCATGTTAGAAGCGGGCTTAGTTCGCTCAAAAAATACCACTGAAATTTTAACCAAAAACGTGGTGCTATATGCGATTGCTTGTACCATGTTCTTACTGGTTGGCTACAACATCATGTATGTAGATAACGCAGCCGGCGGTTGGTTACCTTCATTAGGCGGACTGATCGGTACACAGGCAGAAGGTGCAGATCACTCTTTAGAGTCTGACTTCTTCTTCCAGGTGGTGTTTGTGGCAACTGCCATGTCAATTGTATCGGGCGCCGTTGCTGAGCGTATGAAACTATGGGCATTTTTGATCTTCACTGTATTTTTAACTGGATTTATCTACCCGTTAGAAGGTTACTGGACGTGGGGCGGTGGTTTCCTTAGCGAAGCTGGTTTCAGTGATTTTGCCGGTTCAGGTATTGTCCACATGGCGGGTGCGGCAGCAGCTTTAGCAGCGGTCATGTTACTGGGTGCACGTAAAGGTAAATATGGTAAAGATGGTTCAGTTCATCCTATTCCTGGTTCAAACATGCCATTAGCAACATTAGGTACATTTATTCTATGGATGGGTTGGTTCGGCTTTAACGGCGGCTCTCAGCTAATGGTTTCAGATGCTGAAAATGCAACTGCGGTTGGTCTAATCTTTGTTAATACTAATGCTGCTGCGGCAACGGGTGCTATTGCTGCACTATTAGTGAGCAAGCTGAAATGGGGTAAAGCAGATTTAACTATGGTCCTAAATGGTGCATTAGCCGGTTTAGTGGCAATCACTGCGGATCCTTTATCACCAACACCGTTATTTGCCGCTGCGATTGGTGCAGTTGCAGGTGTGATTGTTGTGTACAGTATTACGACCTTTGATAAATTAAAACTAGATGATCCTGTAGGTGCATTATCAGTACATGGTGTCTGTGGTCTGTTTGGTTTATTAGTGGTACCGCTAAGTAATGACGGTGCTTCTTTTGCAAGCCAACTATACGGCGCAGCAGTTATCTTTGGTTTTGTCTTTGCGGCTTCTTGGATTGTTTGGAGTATCATCAAGGTCACTATGGGTATTCGTGTGACTGCAGAAGAAGAAGAAGCAGGTATGGATTTACATGATTGTGGTGTAGAAGCTTACCCGGAATTTAGCAAGTAATCTTTGTCTGACTGAAAAGAGTCAATGAAAAAAGCCCCGACTTATATTTAAGTCGGGGCTTTTTTTATGCTGCTCGATAATTCACTTGCATGCGTTTTATGCGCGTATGCTTTAGGATAAATAATAATAGCTATTCTTGTCATCGACTAAGCGTAGTATA
>JBFGZH010000169.1:0-6010 GCA_041586895.1 Psychromonas sp.
ACACTGCAACTTATTAAAAACAGCATAAAAAGCATTCCCGATTATCCACTTCCAGGCATTATCTTTCGTGATGTCACCAGTCTGATTGAAAACGGTGCCGCCTTTGCGGCCACGATTGAACTCTTTGTAGAACGTTATAAAGATAAAAAAATTGATAAGGTGGTCGGTACGGAAGCGCGCGGTTTTATTTTCGGCGCACCATTAGCCGCAGCCATAGGCGCCGGTTTTGTGCCTGTGCGTAAACCGGGAAAACTGCCGCGCACGACAATTCAGGAGGACTATTCTCTTGAATACGGGACAGACTCCTTACAAATTCATCATGATGCGATTAATAAAGGTGAAACCGTGCTGCTGGTGGATGACCTGTTAGCGACCGGCGGTACCGCGGAAGCTTCGGTGAAGTTAATCCAACGCTCTGGCGGCATCGTTATCGAGTCAGCTTTTGTGATTGAATTACCCGCACTACAAGGTGCACAAAAGTTAGCGGCTTTAAATGTTCCTCATTTTTCCCTAGTTGAATTTGCAGGCGAGTAATTTTAGTGAGTTATCAAGTTTTAGCAAGAAAATGGCGGCCGCGTAATTTCCAGGAAGTTGTCGGCCAGCAGCATGTATTAACGGCTTTATCCAATGGTCTGGCACAAAACCGAGTACATCATGCCTATCTGTTTAGCGGTACGCGCGGTGTGGGTAAAACGACGATTGCCCGTATTCTGGCAAAAAGCTTGAACTGTGAGCAGGGGGTGACGGCGACACCCTGTGGTCAATGCGTGCATTGTCAGGCCATCGATCAGGGGCGTTTTGTCGACCTTTTGGAAATTGATGCGGCTTCGCGCACTAAGGTGGATGATACTCGGGAACTGCTGGATAATGTGCAGTACAAACCGGCGCAGGGGCGTTATAAGGTTTATCTCATCGATGAAGTGCATATGCTTTCTAAACATAGTTTTAATGCACTGTTAAAAACGTTGGAGGAGCCGCCGGAATACGTTAAGTTTCTGCTGGCAACCACGGATCCGCAAAAACTGCCTATTACGGTATTATCGCGTTGTCTGCAATTTCATTTAAAAGCCATTTTACCTGAAGAGATTGAAAAACAGCTGACATTTATTCTCCAGCATGAGCAGGCCAGTTTTGAACATGCGGCATTGACTGTGATTGCCAAAGCCGCTAACGGCAGTATGCGTGATGCATTAAGTCTGACCGATCAGGCATTGGCCTTTGGCGCCGGCAATATCGAATACCAGGCCGTTTTAAAAATGCTCGGCACTATTGATAGCAGCCATCTCCATTATCTGCTGCACTTTATTGCTTCGGGCAATGTCAGCAGGGTTTTTCAGAAAATAGAAGAGTTTGTCCATCTCGGCGCTGACTTTGCCAAGCTCCATCAGGATCTGGCGAGTTTATGTCACCAGATAGCCTTGCTGCAGATGCAAAATAAAGTTAATGCCGCTGAAAAAAGCACGCTGCAACTGCTTGCTGAACGTTTAACCCCTGAAGAGGTCCAGCTTTATTATCAAATTGCTGTCGAAGGCTATAAGGATTATGCCTTTGCCCCCAATGGCAAAGTTGCCTTAGAGATGACAGTGATGCGTCTGCTTGCCTTTAAGCCGGCAAATTATATTGCTGTAGATGAAAGTTTATTGCATGCAGCGTCTGTCGCGCAGGATACAGTGCCACCTGCTGTTACAGCAGAAGCAGCAACAGAAAATATGCCTAAGGAAGGAATGGTTACACCAACAGCTAGGGTTGCAGCCACTGCGCCTACTGAAACAGTAACGGCCAATATCAGTGCAGCAACCGCTGTTCCTCAGCCGCAGCCTGTGACGGCTGTTGAAACTGTGCGTGATAACGTGCAAACGCCGACACACAGCGCGCCAGCAGAGGTGAAAGAGGCGCCTGCGCAGCCTGCAGCAGAAAACAGGAGTACGCAACAAGCTGCAGAGTCTGTCGCACCGATCACCCATTCGCGCAATATGCTGCGCAGTCACCGTTTAAAGCGTGAACAGGCAAAAAAGCACCAGGCGACAACAGTCAATAAAGCAACTGCTGAGCCAGTTGTCGCGGAAAAACCCGTAGAGGTTAAGGTCACTCCCAAGCAGCCTGAGGTTAAAGCTGAAGCTGCCTTCTCTGAACCATCGCCTGCGATGCCCCCAGACGAGCAGATGCCGCCAGCCGAGCCGTTGCCGCCTGTAGAGAGTTACGCCGAGGATAATTTTAGCGAGCCAGCGGCATTTTCCGTTGATGACTTGCCGGAAAAACAATTTAAGCAGAAGACATTTACGAAAAATACGCAAACACTCGCCGATGCTGCGCCGGTTAATCTTGATGTCGAGACGGAACTTAATGAGCAGAGTTTCTTCAGCCATGAGCAGCTGGATATGCCTGCCATTGATATTAGCGAATATGTTGCCGATAAGTTAACCGACCCATGGTCTGTGCTTATTCAGCAGATGCAGCTGTTGGGGTTAGTTAAGTTACTGGCTAAAAACTGCGTGATGAAAAAAGTGGATCAGCAGATTATATTAACTCTGAAAGCTGAGCAGCAACATCTGCTGAATAACAGCAAAATCTGCGAGCAGTTACAGGAAAAACTGCAGGCTCATTACGGTAAGCAGGTCAGTATGTATATTGAAGTGGGGGATGTACAGGGGCAGTTAACGCCCGTTGAATTCGAACAGCATCTTTTTCAGCAGTGTTTAGATCATGCTAAAAAGATGATCCGAGAAGATGAGAATATTAAAACCTGGATAAAAGATTATGATGCAAAAATCTATGAAAATAGCATTATACCGTTATAATCGGATTAATTTTTAAAGCAACACAGAGAGTGAATATGTTTAATAAAGCTGGAATGGGTGATTTAATGAAAAAAGCCCAAGAGATGCAGGAAAATATGCAGAAAATGCAGGCTGAGATTGCCAAGACCGAAGTGGTAGGTGAGTCCGGTGCAGGTCTGGTTAAAATCACTGTATTAGGTAATCACAATGTCCGTAAAGTTGAGATTGATGAGAGCTTAATGGAAGATGATAAAGAGATGCTTGAAGATCTTATCGCAGCGGCAATGAATGATGCGGTTCGCCGTGTCGAAGAGGTCAATAAAAGTAAAATGGGCAGTTTAACGGGTGGCATGGATCTGCCGCCGGGCTTTAAAATGCCGTTTTAGGCTTTAATGGCTTGCCTGTTAGCACTGAAGCTTACGCTTTGTTAAAGCGTAAGCTGCGCTCAACAATCAGCAGCACAGTGCTGTTTTTAGCAAAAATACGCTAGCATTAATGGCTAACGGTTTTTGAAAACAATTGCTTGCGATGCCGGTTACTGCTTCACCGAGCTGGCTAACGCCAATCTTTCCACAGGCTAACACGCGGTGTCCCCGCGCTAAAATATTTAGTGCGGCCACATGGTCAATGCTGGTTGAAAGTACCCGGTCTTACACCAAGAAAAACAATTCAGATTCCAGTTCTCTCACTGAGGGCTGGCACAACAGCAATATCTTGACCTGCTTTACCAGCATCATGCTGCGCTTGTTAAAAATACCGCCCAACTGCAGTTAGATTTTGCTTAGTTATTATTTTTTCACTTGCTGATTGCTGAATCTTCAGGTAGCTTGCTCGATAAATAATGATTAAGAAGAAGTTATCTATGAGCTCCAGTTCTTTACTTGAAGAGTTAATGCAGGCGTTACAATGTCTGCCAAGTGTCGGCCCTAAATCCGCGCAGCGTATGGTTTACCATCTACTCGATAAAAATCGTCACGGCGCCTTAAAACTCAGTAACTTGCTTGAGCGGGCGGTCAATGAAATAGGTCACTGCCAGCAATGCAGAACCTTTACTGAAGCGGATCTTTGCGCTATCTGCAGCAATGAAAAGCGTAATGCCAAGGGCATGATCTGTGTGGTCGAGATGCCGGTTGATGTACTGGCCTTTGAGCAAACAGCGCTGTTTTCCGGCACCTATTTTGTGTTGATGGGGCATCTTTCCCCCCTTGATGGTATTGGCCCGGAGCAACTGGGCCTGGATCTTTTGCAGCAGCAGCTGGCATCAGGAAAAATAACGGAAATTATTCTTGCCACTAATCCCACCGTTGAAGGTGAGGCGACGGCCTACTATATCGCCGATATGGCGAAAAAGTTTGCCGTTAAAGTCAGTCGTATTGCCCATGGTGTGCCGGTCGGCGGTGAGCTTGAGTTTGTGGACAGCACCACCTTGTCGCACTCCTTTGCCGGGAGATCAGCATTCTAAAGCGCTTCACTCTGGCGTATAGGGCGTATTACTACGCCCTATAGAATGATCACTTTTTATGCTTGCCTAAGGGCACCTTGCGCGCTGAGCCGCTCTTTGCAAGGCTGCTTTTCTTTGCTCCTGCTTTTTTCAAGCCGCCATTCTTGGGGGCAGCATTTTTTGCTGCGGATTTTTTAAACTGCCCTAAGCCGGTATGCTTGGTTAGCGCATTATTAGCAGGTTGAGCTTTTCCGCGCGAACTGTTTTTCTGTGCTTCATTGCGCGATTCCGGCGGTACCAGACAGTGCGCACCTCTGCCAATCAGCTTGCGGGCAAGACCTAGTTTTTTCAACGTTTCGCGAATTAAAGGCCAGTTTTCAGGAACATGGTAGCGTAATATCGCTTTATGAGCGCGTCGCTGACGTCCCCCCTTAGCGGAGAAAACCGTCTCACTGTCCGCACTGATTTTATGCAGCGGATTTTTTTCGGAGTGATACATGGTGGTTGCATTGGCCAGAGGAGACGGATAAAAATTCTGCACCTGATCCAGTTTGAAATTATTACTCTTTAGCCATAATGCCAGATTAATCATATCCCTGTCTGTGGTCCCCGGATGCGCGGAGATAAAGTAGGGGATTAAATACTGTTTCTTGCCCGCGGCTTTGGAGTATTTTTCAAACATCGCCTTAAAGGCATCATAAGTACCCATACCCGGTTTCATCATCATATCGAGGGGATTCTTTTCAGTATGCTCAGGCGCGATTTTCAGATAACCACCGACATGATGCTCCACTAACTCTTTTACATAGCGCGGATCTTCAACCGCAATATCATAGCGCACTCCGGAAGCGATCAGTATTTTCTTAATACCGGATAACTTACGCGCACGACGATAAAGGTTAATAGTATGCTCATGATCGGTATTCATATGATGGCAGATATCCGGAAAGACACAGCTTAAGCGGCGGCAGGTCTGCTCGGCTTTCGGGCTCTTACATTTAAGGCGGTACATATTCGCAGTGGGGCCGCCTAAGTCGGAGATCACACCGGTAAAGCCGGGCACCTTATCGCGAATGGTTTCAATCTCTTGGATAATAGAGTCTTCAGAGCGACTCTGAATAACTCGTCCTTCATGCTCGGTAATGGAGCAGAAAGTACAGCCGCCAAAGCAACCGCGCATAATGTTGATCGAAAAACGGATCATATCATAGGCCGGTATCTTGGCATCACCGTATGCAGGATGGGGAATACGCTGATAGGGCAGCGCAAAAACCGCGTCTATCTCTTCTGTGGTTAACGGGTAAGCCGGAGGGTTTACCCAGACCAGCCGCTGGTCATGATATTGCGCTAAAGCACGGGCACAACCGGGGTTGGTTTCCTGGTGCATCACTCGGGAAGCATGCGCATACAGCACTTTATCAGTGCTGACTTTCTCAAAGCTCGGTATCTGAATATAGGTCTTTTCCCAGGGTTTAGGCTTTGGCGCTTTGGCAAGTGCAGGCTGAATAGTGATCACCTGAGTATCACTATCCTTGCTCTCTGTTGATTGTTGTGTGGCACAGTTGCTATCCATATCCGCATAGGGGCTGATAATAGGATCTATTTTACCAAGTTGATCGACCTTACGTGAATCTAGACCCTTCCAGCCGGCGAGGGGCTGTTTGCATAAAATCGCCGTACCGCGGATCTCGGTAAGATCTTTTATCTCTTCACCCTGTGATAATCTGTGTGCCACCTCTAATAATGGCCGCTCTGCATTACCGTACAGCAGAATATCGGCCTTCGCATCGAG
>JBFGZH010000170.1:0-5971 GCA_041586895.1 Psychromonas sp.
CGCCAAGGGCTTGCCGACCGCCGTGGCTGTTGCAGGAACAGAGCAGCAGTTTACTCAGGATGTAGCTGATCTTTTCCATAATAAGCGCAATTTCAGGACCTACATTTCCGATGACTTTATTGCCGTGCAACTCGGCGGCGCAGTTAAAAATGTCATTGCCATTGGTGCCGGATTGGCCGATGGCCTGGGTTTTGGTGCCAATGCGCGCACCGCGCTCATCACTCGAGGACTGGCTGAATTAACCCGTTTAGGGGTTGCCCTTGGTGCCAAAGAATCCTCCTTTATGGGCATGGCCGGTTTAGGTGATCTGGTTTTAACCTGCACCGATAATCAGTCACGTAATCGTCGTTTCGGGCTTGCTTTAGGGCAGGGCAAAGGGATTGATGAAGCACAGACTGAAATTGGCCAGGTGGTCGAAGGTTACCGCAATACCGAAGAAGTTTATAACCTGTCCAAGCGTGTTGCTATTGAGATGCCAATCTGTGAGCAGATCTATTATGTCCTTTACCAAGGCAAGGCGGTCAAAGAGGCGGCGATGGATCTGCTGTCACGCAGCCAAAAAGATGAATAAGCATCTTTTTATCGGCATATAAAAAAGGCTTCGATTAAGAAGCCTTTTTTTGATCCTTTGCCGCGCTTAAATTACGCTTCTTGTAAAATATTGAGCATACGGCGAAGCGGCTCAGCTGCACCCCATAGCAGTTGGTCACCGACGGTGAATGCGCTGATATATTCTGGGCCCATTGCCAGTTTACGAATACGGCCGACCGGAATACTTAATGTGCCTGTTACTTTTGCTGGAGACAGCTCCTGCACAGTAAGATCGCGCTCATTCGGAATCACTTTCACCCATTCATTGTGAGCAGCAAGAATCTTTTCGATTTCAGCGACTGAAATATCTTTTTTCAGCTTCATGGTGATTGCCTGGCTATGGCAACGCATAGCACCGATTCTTACACACAGACCGTCGATAGGGGTCTGCTTGTCGCTAGTGCCTAAGATCTTATTGGCTTCCACCTGTGCTTTCCACTCTTCCTTACTTTGACCGGAAGGCATTGGCACATCAATCCATGGAATTAAGCTGCCTGCTAATGGCGCACCAAATTGTTCCGTAGGTAGGGCATCACTGCGAATATGCTCTGCAACCTGCTGGTCGATATCTAAAATAGCAGAAGCAGGATCATTGAGTTTATCGGCTACCGCATCTTTAATAGATCCCATCTGGCTGATAAGTTCACGCATATTGCGCGCACCGGCACCAGAAGCAGCCTGATAGGTATGCGGGGTAACCCATTCGATCAGATCTTGTTCAAAGAGGCCGCCCAGTGCCATTAACAGTAAAGAAACGGTACAGTTACCGCCGACATAAGTTTTTACGCCATTTGCAATGCCTTGTTTAATCACATCTTTATTGACCGGATCTAATACGATAATGCTGTCATCTTTCATACGCAGAGAAGAGGCCGCATCAATCCAGTAACCGTTCCAGCCAGCAGCACGCAGTTGCGGGTAAACGTCATTGGTGTAATCGCCGCCCTGACAGGTAACGATAATATCCATTTCTGCTAGTGCGTCGATAGAAAAAGCATCTTTTAGTGACTCAGTTGGTTTGCCTACATTCGGAGAAGCAAGGCCCACTTGTGAGGTGGTAAAAAACACAGGCTCAATCGTTGCGAAATCATTCTCATCACGCATTCTTTGCATAAGTACAGAGCCAACCATACCGCGCCAACCAACTAAACCAACTTTTTTCATGGTCCAACATTCCTTAAAGTTAAAAAAATATAATCTTCGGTTAATCATTAACCAGAGCGATAATCTACCATTATCCGCTTTGCTCTGGCTAGTTTTTTGATTGATATAAATGAATAAATAAGCAGAAAAATAGAAGTATTATTCAAAGCTTCATTAATACTACTTATTTTTGTGTGAATTTTTAGATTTCATAATCATAAATCGTCGGAATGGCTTCACGTTTATGCTGTGTACGCAGATAGATGGCGATCAGTTTATCTTCAATTTCCTGTGCTACGGCTTTACCTTCCAGAAAGTCATCAATCTGATCATAAGTCATGCCCAGTGCGACTTCATCGGCAAGCTGTGGCTTCTGCTCTTCTAAATCGGCTGTGGGTGCTTTTTCTACCAATATGGCCGGTGCACCGAGATGTTTAGCTAAAGCGCGCACCTGGCGTTTATTCAAGCCGAATAATGGCGCTAAATCACAGGCGCCATCGCCATGCTTAGTGTAAAAACCGGTAATATTTTCCGCACTATGATCCGTGCCGACCACTAAACCGCCAGTTAAGCCGGCTATTTCATATTGAGCAATCATACGCATACGTGCTTTTACATTGCCTTTAACAAAATCAGGGTTAGCATTTTCAGCAAGATTAACGCTGCTGTTTTGTAATGCGCCCAGCGTGCTTGCATGAATACCCTCTACGCCATTTTGTACATTAACTGTGACGCAATGTGACGGCTGAATAAAATTCACGGCCAATTGTGCTTCGTCTTCATCTTTTTGTACGGCATAAGGTAAACGCACCGCAATAAACTGATAGCTATCGCTACTTTCTTCCTGATTGAGCTGCTCAACAGCTAATTGACATAAACGCCCGGCTGTACTTGAGTCAACACCGCCACTGATGCCCAGCACTAAGGTTCGGCAGGCAGCTTGTTGTAGTTTTGTTTTGAGAAAGTCGATGCGACGTTGAATTTCATGTTCGATATCGATGCTGGCTAAAACGCGCATCTCTTGTAGTATTTTTTGTTTCATGATACCGCCTATTATTTGCAGGTTAATTATTGTGCATAAAGGATTATGCAAAAAAGCCGTCATTTTTTATAGTAAAACCTAATCTTTCAGCAATTATTTTCTTTTAATTAGCTGGAAAAATGAGCGCTTGCGACTTTGCTGTTCGTTCTTAGTGCAAACTCCGTTAGAATAAAGGCTTTATTGCTCTCTATATTAAGGTTTCAATTATGTCTTTAAGTGTTGTTATTCTTGCTGCTGGCAAGGGAACGCGCATGCGCTCCACTCTGCCAAAGGTGCTTCATAAAATTGCCGACAAACCTATGGTTCAGCATGTTATTGATACCGTTGAAGGTATTGGTGCGGAAAATGTCCATCTGATTTACGGTCATGGCGGTGAGCAGCTGCTGGAGAAGGTAGAGGCAGCGCATTTAAACTGGATTAAACAGTCAGAACAGTTAGGTACGGGCCATGCGATGCAGATCGCTCAGCCGCATTTCAAGAAAAATGAAAAAATACTCATGGTTTATGGCGATGTACCACTGCTTTCAGCACAGACGCTGCAGCGTTTAATTGCCGCGCAGCCGAGCGACGGGATCGGCTTATTGACGGTTGAATTAGACAACCCGACCGGTTACGGGCGCATCGAGCGTGCCGATGGCGAGGTTGTCGGTATTGTTGAGCAGAAAGATGCCAGTCCGGCACAATTGGCGATTAAAGAGGTCAATACCGGTATTTTAGTGGCTAACTCTGATGATCTAAGCCGCTGGTTACCGGCATTAAGTAACGATAATGCTGCCAATGAATATTATATTACCGACATCATTAAAATGGCCCACCAGGAAGGGCGTACTATCCGTGCCGTTCACCCGGAAAATGCGGTTGAGGTCGAAGGGGTAAATACACGTTTGCAACTTGCTCAACTAGAGCGCGCCTATCAGCTGCAGAAGGCAGAGCAGCTGTTATTAGACGGCGTGATGTTACGCGATCCGGCACGCTTTGACCTGCGTGGTGAATTAACCTGCGGTCAGGATGTTGAAATTGATATCAATGTGATCATTAAAGGTAAGGTCACCCTGGGTGATGGCGTGGTGATAGGTGCAAACTGTATCTTAATTGATTGTGATATTGCCGCCGGTGCGCAGATTGCGCCTAACTCAATTATTGAGGCCAGCCAAGTAGGTGAAGGAGCGACGATAGGCCCGTTTGCCCGTATCCGTCCGCAGAGTGTTATCAAAAAAGAGGTGCATATTGGTAACTTTGTCGAGGTGAAAAAATCCACTTTGGGTGAAGGTTCGAAATGCGGCCATTTAACTTATATTGGCGACAGCACACTGGGACGTAATGTTAATGTCGGCGCGGGGACCATCACCTGTAATTATGATGGCGCGAATAAGTTTCAGACCATTATTGGAGATGATGTCTTTATCGGCTCTGACTGCCAGCTGGTTGCCCCTGTTACTGTCGGTAATGGTGCGACTACGGCTGCCGGAACAACGGTGGTGAGTGATGTGCCGGAGAATGCTTTGGCGGTGTCGCGCACTAAGCAGCGTAATATAAACGGCTGGCAACGCCCGGTGAAAAAGAAGTAATTGCACTATTGAAATAAGAAGGTATTTTTTGCGCCTTCTTTTTTTGGCTATAAAAAAGGGTGCTGAAAGCACCCTTAATTTTAAGCTTTATAAAAAGAGCGGTTAGTCTTTCTTAATCTTTAACTGACGCTTACAAACATATACTTTTTCAAGGTGTTTCAGTGTCGCCTCAGGCATCCCTTTAGGCAGCTCAATGGTTGAGTAGTCATCATTTAATTTGATATCACCAATAAAGCGGCTGTTGATATCTGCTTCGTTAGCAATGGCACCGACGATGTTTTTAACTTGCACGCCATGAGCACGACCGACATCTAAACGGTATTTTTCCAGTTCAATATCCGTTGGGCGACCACGACCGCGAGGTTTATCATCACCACGGTCACGACCACGACTGCGATCATTGCGATCGCCACGCTCACGACGTCCACGGTCACCACGGTCAGCACGATCAAAACTACGCTCATTACTGCGAGGCTCGACAAACTTCTCTTCAACAGGCTGCAAGGGTTTATCTTTTTGCGCCAGATATAGCAGCGCTGCCAGTAAATCCTGCTCTTCTACTTCGGAGTTATTTTCGATTTGTGACAATAGTGAACGGTAGAAAGTCAGATCTTCGCTTTCACACACGGCTGCAATCTGTTTTTCAAAGTTGCTGATACGTGTCTGTGTGACTTCATCACGGGTCGGCAGATCCATCATAGTGATCTGCTGGCGTGTTGCACGTTCAATCGCTTTTAATAGGCGGCGCTCACGAGGGGCTGCGAATAAAATAGCCTTACCTTTACGGCCGGCACGACCTGTACGGCCGATACGGTGAACATAAGACTCGGTATCGGTTGGAATGTCGTAGTTAACCACAAGACTTAAACGCTCAACATCCAGACCACGGGCCGCAACATCTGTTGCCACCAGAATATCTAAGCTTCCCGATTTTAAGCGGGCGATAGTGCGCTCACGAGACTGCTGGTTCATATCACCGTTTAATGCCGCGCTGCGGTAACCGCGAGCTTCCAGACGTTCAGCCAGCTCTACCGTTGCTGTTTTAGTACGGGCGAAGATAATAACACCATCAAACTCTTCTGTTTCCAGCATGCGTGTTAAGGCATCCAGTTTGTTGACACCACGTACAATCCAGCATTTCTGCTCGATATTTTCAACCGTTGACGTTTTAGCTTTAATTTTCACTTCAGTCGGATTATTCATATAACGTTTGGTGATACGTTTGATTTGATCCGGCATGGTGGCAGAGAAAAGCGCCGTCTGGTGCTGTTCAGGCATCTCTTTCATGATGGTTTCAACATCATCAATAAAGCCCATGCGCAGCATTTCATCGGCTTCATCCAGTACTAAGGTGGTTAAGCCGGAAAGATCCAGTGTCTTACGTTTCAGGTGATCCATAATACGGCCAGGGGTACCAACGACAACTTGTGGGCCGCGGTTCAGCTGTTTAAACTGAATATTATAACTTTGACCGCCATAAATAGGCATGACGTGGAAACCGCGTAGATGGCGCGAGTATGACTGGAATGCTTCAGCCACTTGAATTGCAAGTTCACGTGTTGGTGCTAATACTAAAACCTGTGGTTTTTTCGATGTAATATCAATATTCGCTAATAAAGGTAATGCA
>JBFGZH010000171.1:0-5928 GCA_041586895.1 Psychromonas sp.
CGGTCGGTGTCGGTGTAGACAGCGTTACCTGGAGTAAAGTACTAGGTATTGTCGGCAGTTGGATCATTACGCCGCTGATATCAGGCATTATCGCCTATTTTATTTTTATGAGCTCACAGAAACTCATATTTAATACCAAGCATCCGATTGAAAATGCTAAACGTTACGTACCCTTGTATATGTTTCTGGCTGGTTTTATCCTCTCTTTGGTCACCATCAAAAAAGGCTTAAAACATGTCGGCCTGCATTTCAGCTCCAATGAAGCCTTTCTGTCGGCAATAGTTATCGGTATTGCGGTGGCAATTATCGGCAAACTATTTATTCAGCGCATCAAAATAGATCCGAAAGCCGATAAAGATATGCACTTTGCCAATGTGGAAAAGATCTTTGCCGTATTAATGGTGGTAACAGCTTGTGCTATGGCCTTTGCCCATGGTTCCAATGACGTGGCTAACGCTATCGGCCCACTTGCTGCCGTGGTTAATATCGTCGCCAATGATGGTGAGATAGCCAAAAAAGCCGCACTGGCATGGTGGATTTTACCGCTAGGTGGTTTCGGTATCGTACTGGGTCTGGCTGTTTTCGGTACACGGGTGATGGCAACCATTGGTCAGGGTATTACTCACCTCACTCCCAGCCGTGGTTTTGCAGCCGAACTGGCCGCTGCCTCAACCGTGGTTATTGCCTCAGGTACAGGTTTACCTATTTCAACCACACAGACACTGGTGGGTGCCGTATTAGGTGTAGGTATGGCCAGAGGTATCGCAGCCCTTAACCTGGGGGTGGTGCGTAATATTGTCATCTCCTGGGTCGTAACTCTGCCGATTGGTGCCGCGTTGTCTATTCTCTTCTTCTATATGCTGAAAGGCTTTTTTAGCTAAACAAGATAGACACCTGAAAAAAGAGAGCTGCGGCTCTCTTTTTTGTGCCTATGCTCAAGCCGCCTTAAGGCGCAGCTTTTGCATCTTTAAGCCGCTTGGGTATAAAATAACGCTTTCACATTCAGTTAACAGGATGCCTCCTTGAAAACACTTAAATATATGCTTACTGTGCTTTCACTAATGCTTTGCAGCAATGCACTGGCAGAAACCCGCTACGTTAGTGATGATATCTTCATTTATATGCGTTCAGGCCCGAGCCTGAAATATCGTATTACCGGTACAGCTTCAGTGGGTACGCCGCTCACTGTCCTGCAATATAATAGCGAGACTAAATTTATGCAGGTGGAAAAAGACACGGGTCAAACCGGCTGGATAGAAGCTAAAAACTTACAGCAAGAGTTACCGGCAAAGGCGTTATTACCCGAAGTACAAACAAAACTACAGGAAACACAAACTCAGCTGACAGAGATAACAGAGTCACTGGCGAATAAAGAAAACTTGATTGCCAGCCTGCAGGATGAAAAACAATATCTGCTGGAAGCAATTGAGGATCTCAAAGCGAAAAATTTAGAACTCGATCTGCTTCAGGATACCAAAGAGGAGCGCATCAAAATGGAGTGGATGATGTATGGCGGTAGCGTTCTCTTTTTCGGTTTATTACTTGGTTTTATTATTCCTTTTCTGCCGCGCCGTAAAAAACGCCGCGATAACTGGTAAATTTTATGCCAAGCCGCTTCCTATGGAGCGGCTTAAGCCTTAAGGCGCTCTCCCCTGCCAGTCCGTTAATGACTGCAGGCTGAAGCTCTGACTCCCTAAACGGAAAACTGTACTCTGCGGCTGAATCTCAAGCACCTCAATCTTGCCTGAACGGTCAAACTGCCCCTCCTTTAGATCTTCACCATTAACACGAATCCAACGCTCATCGGCAAGCGAAGAGTAAACATGAAAATCATAACTGAGCGCCGGCACCCGCTCCTGAAAATCACTTGCCATCTGATAAATATCGCTGCCGTCGTTATTTTCACTGTCAATAAATGCCTTGGCTTGCTGCGCATTCATTGATAAAGCGCGCTCAAAGCGCTGCTGCAGCTCCGCAGAGACATTACTGTAATCAATATCCGGCTGCGTTTCATTCGCCACAGCAAGCGCCGCCTGTTGCGGCTGCTTTATTTCAGCAGACAAAACAAGCGGCGCTTGAGCAGCGCTATCGCCATCAGCCATGTCCATATCCTCGCCGGTGCTTTGACTGGCAGATGCCGATAAGGGCCTGGTTACAAACAGCACTCTACTGACTGGTTTTACTAGCGCTGTCTTTTGCGGCACGCTATGAGCTGCGGGGAGTGGCTTTTCGTCAGGCGCTAGCTGTAAAACGTTTTCCGCTTGACTACTCTGCTGTGCAGCAAGTTGCGGCGGATTTAAAAGCACAAAAAGCAGACAACTAAGCAAAGCGATAATTAGCAATACAGAGATAAAAAATGCGATTTTCCAGTGTCTGTTACTTTTACGCTGCTGATCTGCCGTACTATAAGCTGGATTTTGCGTTTCTTTATACAGTGCATTTAAAATTGTCGACATTATAAATTCTCTTCACTCAATCGCGGCAATTGCGGATTTATTTGCTGCATCAACACCATTAATGTCCGCTCTCCTGCGATCCCGTCATCGGTTAAAAAGTGCTCGCGTTGAAACTGCTTTACTCGCTGCACCAGAGAAAGATCAAAACGTGCTTTATTATCAATTGGCTGAGCATAAACTTTATTAAGCTGCTGATTCAACCAGGCAACCTGCTTACTCTCTTGTCCGAACTTAAGTGCTTTATCGAAAACAAAGGGGGCTTGCCACAATAGGGTTAAACCTCCAGACCAATACCGCTGCAACCAGGCCTCTGATACTTCGATACTTTGCTCGCCGATAATTAATTGATAGTGCTCAGATATTTTGTAAATAACGGCATACAGGGAGTCGTTTTCACTTGCCAGTTTAAGTACAGCTGGATAATTTAACTGCCTTAGTTTCTCTATATTGCTGCTTTCAGAAAAACACAACAGTGAAACCGTAGCACCTTGCTCACAGTCGACATCAGCCAGCTCCACCCGGTAGCCCCAAACGGCATAAAGGCTTTGTAATGCGTGCGCAAATGCTCCGGCGCTTAAATCCAGCTGCGGGTAAGCGTCAAACCATAGCCCCTCTTCCTGTTTATCAGCCATAGCAATATCTTCGACTATTCCTTCTTCAGTCTCCTCTGCGCTTATCACTCCTTGCTTAGCAGTTGCTGCTATTGCTATGCCTTCATCCTCTTCTCTGGTCAGGGTTTCCGCCACCACCATGCGCTCCCCCTCTTCTCGCGTCACAACTTCCGCCACTGCGGTTAGCGCCTCCTCTTTTCTCATTAGCGTTTCCGCTGCGACTATCACCTCATCCGCTTCCCTTGTAACGGCTTTGGCTGCTGCTATTTCCGTTGCTTTGTCGGCTCCTATTGCTGCTATTTTAGGAAGCTGGATTCCGGTCAATAAGATTAAAAGAGCTAAAAAAGAGAGTCGTCCCCACTGCTTTAAAGATGTAACCTGCCCCTTAACCTGATCGCCAAGAGCCAGCTCTTGAAGCGCTAACTTAAGCATTTTCGGCGAGACTTTAGATGAGTTTTCACTGTAAGCACAAAGCAGGCAACGGTCACAGATTAAGTTAATTAACCGGGGAATGCCCTGGCTATGCTTAAAAATTTTCCGCGGCAGACGCGGATCAAAAAGCGGGTAGTATGTGCCGGCAACATTTAACCTGTGCTGAATATAATATTCGGTTTCTTCTGCAGTTAAAGGCAGCAAATGATAACGGGCAGTAATTCGCTGTGCAAGCTGGCGAAGCTCGGTTTGTTTGAGTTTTTGCTGCAGCTCCGTCTGGCCTATCAGAATCACCTGCAGCGGTTTTTTGTTATTGGACTCTATATTAGTCAACAGGCGCAGCTGCTCCAGCACCGAAAAGCTTAAATGCTGCGCTTCATCAATCAGCACAACTGCACTTCTTCCCTGTGAAAGGTTATCCATCATCCAGGAGGTTAAGGCATCAAATAGCGATTTTAAGCTGATTTTATCCTGCTGATAGTGAATATTAAATTCATCACAAATAGTCGCCAGCAGCTCGATTTCGGTGAGTGCAGGGTTAAGAATAAAAGCCACATCCACTTCCTCCGGCATCTCTTGTAATAAAAAACGGCACACAGTGGTCTTTCCCGTTCCCACTTCACCGGTTAGGAGAACAAAACCACCGTTGCCCTGCAGGCCATACTTTAAATGGGCAAGTGCTTCTTTATGGCGATCACTTAAGAAAAGAAAATCAGGATCCGGAGAAATAGAAAACGGCTGTTCTTTTAGCGAAAAAAATTCTTGGTACATTCGAAGATCCCAACCAATAAGTATGTGTCTGCCAAGCTACCTGAAATGCTGATTCAGTCGTCTGAGTATATACCCGTTAGCCATAGGAATACAAAAACCAGCATTTTGAGAACTGAGCAAAATATTACCAGTAAAACACTCAGCCTTAAGCGTAGCTCATAGCAGCGACCTACACTGCAGCTGATAACTGCATTTTGCATGCTAACGAGTATATAATAGCGAAATAAGTCTGAAAGAGGGGAAACAATGCGAGTATTTTTAGTCGGCGGTGCTGTTCGCGATCAATTATTAGAACTTGAAGTCAAAGATCGCGATTTTGTGGTGGTCGGTAGCTCCCCGGAGAAACTTTTAGCGCTCGGTTATCAGCAGGTTGGTAAAGATTTTCCGGTATTTTTACATCCGCAAAGCGGTGAAGAATACGCACTTGCCCGCACCGAGCGTAAGCAAGGCTATGGTTATAAAGGATTCAGCTGCTACGCAGGCAAAGATGTCACCCTGGAAGAGGATTTAATGCGCCGCGACTTAACCATTAATGCCATGGCCTTATCGGCACAAGGTGAACTCATTGACCCTTATCATGGATTGGCAGATTTAAAAAATAAACAGTTGCGCCATATCTCTTCGGCATTCAGCGAAGATCCGCTGCGCGTATTGCGTGTGGCACGTTTTGCAGCACGCTTTTATAAACTCGGCTTCCGCATCGCCCCTGAAACCTTCCATTTAATGCAGGCACTGACCAGCAGCGGTGAATTAGCGCACCTGAGCGCAGAGCGTATCTGGCAGGAGACGGCAAAAGCCTTAGCCACCGACAGTCCGCACATCTACTTTAAAATATTGCGCGAATGTGGCGCGCTGGCGATGCTGTTTCCGGAGATTAATGCACTGTTTGGTATACCCGGCCCGGCACTCTGGCATCCGGAAATTGATACCGGCCTGCATACGCTAATGGTTGTCGAACAGTCGGTTAAATTATCCGACTCACTCGCTTTTCGTTTTGCCTGCCTGGTGCATGATCTTGGCAAAGCGCTTACCCCGAAAGAAAAGTGGCCCAGTCATAAAGGTCATGGTGTGCTTGGCTTAGCAGCGATTAAAGCCTTATGCGTGCGCCTGAGAATACCTAATGAATGCCGGGATCTGGCCCTGTTAGTCAGTGAACATCATACGCTTATCCACCGGGCCTTTGAACTGCCGCCCTCAGAGCTGATTGAATTAATGGATAAAAATGATGCCTGGCGTAAACCACAACGCTTCTTACAGATGCTGCAGTGCTGTGTTGCCGATTCCAAAGGAAGAAGCGGCTTTGAAAATAAAGATTACCCCAGCGCAGACTACGTCTGGCGGGCTTTTCAGGCGGCTCAAAAAGTAGATGTTCAGGATATTATCAAGCAGGGGGTAACGGGCGCAGAAATTAAGACGGCTTTACGGCAAGCGAGAATCGCAGCGCTTGCCGTCTACCGGCAACAACATCAGCCGGATGAATAAAAGCGAGGCCGTTGCCTCGCTCAACAGCCTTAAGAAGCACCGGCTAAAATATAAAACAGCACACAACCAAGCAATAAACGATAGATAACAAAGGGCAGCATTCCCACTCTATTAAGCAGTATTAAAAAGCCGTGGATACATAAAATAGCACTGGCAAATGAAAGCCCTGCACCCAA
>JBFGZH010000172.1:0-5866 GCA_041586895.1 Psychromonas sp.
CAGCGCAGGATGCTTTTAGATGAACCCGTAGGGCAGCATTTGTTCGCACTTTCTACTTCGTTATCGCCAGCTTATGTAGAGCAACTACACTACGCAGGCTCTGCCTTGTATAAAGCACGAACAAATTGCTGCAAAAATGCACGCGAAAGGTCAACAGACCCTAATTTAGCGTTAAAACCCTGTTATATTTCATTGTTATGATTGAGTAACGGGGTTTTTAGTGAGCCTGCGCACAAATAAGGGTGCAAAGCTCGTAGAATATAGGTTATTGACTTATCATTTCACGGCATTGACTAATCAACAGTGGAATCATAAGTCAATAAGTTGTAAATTATGCCGTCTATTTTTTCTATCATTTTCTTGTAAGGGTATTGTATGCCAGGAAAACCTTCTTCTCAGTTTGAAGTTAATAATATTGCTGATCCTTTATTCCTTCATGCTGAGCATATAGCTAAAGACTTTTCTCAGTTTCCGGATAATTCATTACCATCAAATACAGATCGTTTACAAGGTTTGATTGAGCGCCAACGCATTCAATCTAATCTGGCGACGATCAAAAAACTAGATGTCGATGCCTATATTGCCCGCACAGTGCAGCCGGCCGAAGATAATAAACGTCCCGGCGCGAAAGATATTGTTTCTGGCTTTAACGGTAAAATTGTGACTGAGCAATTAAACGGTGCTTTTTACAGTGCGGAAATGGAACTCGATTTCGGCGGCTATACGCGCCGCATCGGTATTATTGCCCAGGAGCGCAGTTCCAATAACGGTGCCTGGATGCCGGAGCATCACTTAGCTGCCAGTAAGGCGATTCGTAAATTTGCCGATCTGTCGCTGCCGATTGTTTATCTGATTGACACACCGGGAGCGGATGCCGGAGAAGAGGCCAACAGTAATAACCAGGCGCACAGTATTTCCCAGATGATCGCTGAAAGCGCCAATGTCGACGTACCGACAGTGGGTATTGTTGTCGGTGTCGGCTATTCGGGAGGCGCTATTCCATTGGCCACGGCCAATATTCTGCTTTCCGTGCGTGATGGTATTTTTAACACCATTCAACCAAAAGGCCTGCAGAGCATCGCCCGTAAGTACAACCTGTCCTGGCAGGAGTGTGCGCAGTCAGTCGGGGTTTCACCTGAAGAATTATATGAAACGGGTTGTATTGACGGTATTGTTGACTACTCACCGCTGGATCAGGATGAGCGTCAACATAATCTGCAGAAAGCCGTGGTTTCCAGTATTTTGTCAATCGAAGAAAAGTCGGTTGAATTTGTGCGTAACTACCCGGATATTCTTGAGCACTATAACCGCAGCCTGGTGCGTTATTTAGAGCCGTCAAATAAACTGCAGGCCATTGAAAATGCTTCAGAGCAGGCGCATCTGCTGGCCAAAAACCCAACCGTACACAACAATGCCTTTGGTACCACCTACCGCTATATGCGTTACCTGACGCTGCGTTTACGTATTAAAGCGATTCAAGTGGGCGAATACGGGCGTTTATCTAAATTAACCATACCTGAAGGTGATCTGAAGGCGCGTATTGAAGCGGATCGCCAACAGGTGTTTGTCAACTGGCTGAATAATCCCGATAAACTTATTTACGATGACAAACTCAATAAAAACTGGAAAACCTTCTTAGCCAAACGTGAAGATAAAAGCCTTGAGCGCAATATGTTCACTAAGTTGATTTTAGGTGAGCCGCAGGCCAATTATAATAATGCCCGCAGCAAGCTACTGATCAACCTGACCTGGTCTTTATATAACCGCTGGAAAAGCAGTGCGGAAAATAACTTCCGTGCTCTGATTGCCCACCTTGAAGATGAGCAGGCTGTGCCGGTTAGCGATTCCTGGCCGGAACTCAGTGAGCTGACCATTATTGATGTGGTCTCTCATCAAGAGACGCGCGAATGCTTCCTGCTTCATTGTCGTCATATGCTGGTATTCAACGCCCTGTATGACAATACTATGGGCAACCTGGCTTCCATTGCCAAAGAAGCGATGGCCACCAAAGAGCTGTCGCGTGAATCCGTTGCTTCCCTGGTGCGCAACTCATTAAAAGCGGCATTAACTAAAGTCAGTGACGATGATTACGAGCAACTGCAGGAAAGCTTTAATGCCTGGCTGCACTCCTTTAGCGCACAAAGTGACCGCGGTGAAATATTAGCCAAGGTGGAAGAGTGGAAGAGTATCGGTGCACCGCAGATGAACTCCAGTTTATTTGTTATTCTGACCTACCTGTTTGAAAAAATTCTGCCTTCCTATTACGACAGCACTGAAGATAAAGGCAAGTATAACGGTGCCATTAACCCGGTACGTATCGGTCGCCGTAAAGACTTCTGGAACCGTTTAACCATGGGCTACCAGGATCTGTTAATTCAAGCGGTATTACGCGCCGATAAGCAGAAAAAGAATAACTCTCACGAAGCGATTTTAAATAAATTCTTTAGCAACTTTAAAGAGTTAAATGGCGAGCTGATGACCGCTAATTTACTGGAGTTCCCCGGTTTCCGTTTATCCATTGAAGATGCCCTGGATAAAAATATCAAACCTTGCGGTCTGATCACCGGGCTTGGAGAGTTTAAACTTGAAAACGGCACTGCGCAGCGTGTCGGTGTGGCGGTTTCTAACCTGTCATTCCAGGCCGGTGCCTTTGATATGGCCAGTGCCGAGAAGTTCTGTCACCTGTTAGTGGAATGTGCGGAGCAGCACCTGCCGGTGATCGCATTTATCAGCTCAGGTGGTATGCAGACCAAAGAGGGAGCGGCAGCGCTGTTCTCTATGGCAGTGGTCAATGACCGTATTACCCGCTTTATTCGTGATAATGATCTGCCGGTTATTATGTTCGGTTATGGCGACTGTACCGGTGGTGCGCAGGCGAGTTTCGTAACTCATCCGCTGGCGCAGACTTACTACCTGTCCGGTACTAATATGCCGTTTGCCGGACAGATGGTTGTGCCGGCCTACCTGCCGTCAACGTCAACCCTGTCAAACTATCTGTCACGTGTTCCGGGGGCAATGGACGGACTGGTGATTAACCCGTTCTCCGATGATCTCAATGATAAACTGCGTGATATCGATGAAAATATGCCGATGCCGAGCATTAGCATTGAACAAACCATTCAACGTGCGTTAACCGGTTTTGTGCCTGTCTGCAATATTGAACATGAAGAACTCACGCAGGCCGATCCGCGTGAACTGATGACACCGGTGAAAAAAGTGCTGGTTCATGCTCGTGGCTGTACCGCGGTTAAATTGATCCGCAAGGCGCAGGAAAATGATATCGATGTTGTGTTAGTGGCTTCGGATCCGGATATGCAATCAGTACCGGCCGATATGCTTCGTAAAAATGACAAGCTGGTCTGTCTCGGCGGCAACACTTCGGATGAAAGTTACCTGAATGCCGGTTCGGTATTAAAAGTAGCTGAATATGAAGAGGTCGACGCGCTGCATCCGGGGATTGGGTTCCTATCGGAAAGTCCGCATTTTGCCGACCTTTGTGTCAGCCATAAGATTAACTTTATCGGCCCGAGCATGAACAGCATGTTGACTATGGGTAATAAGTCGAACGCGATTAAAACCGCGCAGGACAACGGCGTACCTGTTGTTCCCGGCAGCCACGGTATTCTTAGCGGTGCGGAACAGGCGCTGGATATCGCCAACACTATAGGTTACCCGGTTCTGCTGAAAGCCGTGAATGGCGGTGGCGGTAAGGGGATTCTGGTGATTGAAAAAGCCGAAGATATGTTTGCCGGCTTTAATCAGGTTTCAGCAGAAGCGCGCAGTGCCTTTGGTAATGGCGACCTCTACCTGGAGAAATACATTACCTCATTACGTCATATTGAAGTGCAGCTGTTACGTGATAAGCATTGTAATACTAAAGTGCTGGGTATTCGTGACTGTTCGGTGCAACGTAATAACCAGAAAGTAGTGGAAGAATCTGAATCGACCATGCTACCTGCTCATCTCGAAGCGGAAGCCCTGAAACACACCGCAGCACTTGCGGATGCGGTTGACTATATGGGCGCAGGTACGGTTGAGTTTATCTATGACCTTGATGAAGATGCCATCTACTTTATGGAGATGAACACCCGTCTGCAGGTTGAGCATCCGGTCACGGAAGCCACCTCGTGCATCGATATTGTCAGTGCGCAGTATGATATTGCCTCGGGTAAAAGCATTGCCGATCTGCAGCCGCAGAAAGATGGTTATGCGATTGAAGTGCGTGTTACGGCCGAAAAAGCCGCGCTGGATAATAACGGTGTTATGCAGTTAGTTCCGCATCCGGGTAAAGTACTGGAATGTGTGATTCCAGAGCAGGATGATGTGGAAGTGATGTCTATGATTGCCGCAGGCAAAGAGGTCTCACCTTATTATGACAGCCTGGTTGCGCAGTTTATCTGCCATGGTAAAGATCGTAACGATACTATTACCAAGTTACTGGCATTTTTGGATAAGGTAGTGATCAAAGGGATTGCGACCAATATTCCGCTATTACAGCGTATCCTTAAAGATGAAACCTTCTTGAAGGGCGTTTACGATACCACTTATCTGCCTAAATTTATGGCTGAGCTTGATCAGCAGGTGATGATTGACGAGATGGAAGCCTCTGCAGCAGCAGGCGGCAGTGACGTGTCGATTAAGGTTGACGGCAGCAATGAGCTGAAAGTGATTGCCCAGAGTGCAGGTATCTTCTATCGTGCTTCTTCGCCAGCCGAGCCGGATTTTGTCAAGGAAGGGGATATTGTCACTGTCGAGAAAACACTGGGCTTGATGGAAGCGATGAAGATGTTCTCTCCTGTGACATTAGCCAGCTTTAACCGTCAGGATGCTGTGCTCTATGATGCCGACACTAAGTTCCGTATTGAGCGCATTATCAATGCCAATGGTCAGCAGGTATCAAGTGGCGATCTGTTATATATAGTCACGCCTTTATAAGGTTGAATTAGTTAGACTCAAACTACGGTTACTTCTCGTTCCCACGGTCCTCCGTGGGAATGCATACAAAAGTGAGCAAATATTAGTGATGAGCAAACAGTAAACAGTAAATGGTGATTAGTCTCTTCACCATTCACTCATCACCATTTACTCAACTACTTGAAAACTTTTGTGTTGTTACTTAGCAGACCCAAAGCCAGTCTTATGACTGGTTTTTTTATATGAGAAATAATTTAATGGATATACCCTTAATTTGTAATGACAGCGTACTGCGCGACAAAGCCAGACGGTTGCGTGAGAAATGGGGCTTTTTAAGCACTCAGAGTGACACTTTTCAACTGCGCCTGCTGCCTGAGTATTTGGCGCTTGAGCAGGTTGACGATCCTAAACAGGGGCTGGTCTTTGTCGACTTTGTTTCCGGCGCGGCTGCGCACCGCCGTAAATTCGGTGGCGGCAAGGGCCAGGCCATCGCCAAAGCGGTCGGTCTTAAAGCCGGCGTGCAGCTGGATGTGATTGATGCCACGGCAGGCCTGGGCAGAGATGCCTTTGTGTTAGCCTCGCTGGGCTGCCATGTGACCCTGGTTGAGCGTTCGCCAGTAGCGGCGGCTTTGCTTGAGGATGGCCTGCAGCGCGCCTATCTGGATTATGAGATTGGTGAGTGGATGCAGCAGCGCATGCAGCTGCACTTCGGCTCCGGCTACGAATATCTGCAGCATCAGCAAACCGATGTCGTCTATCTGGACCCTATGTTTCCGCATAAAAAGAAATCTGCATTAGTGAAGAAAGAGATGCGTGTTTTTCAGGGCGTGGTCGGTGCCGATGCCGATGCCGATAAACTGCTCGAGGTGGCGTTAAATGCGGCGCGTTATCGTGTCGTGGTTAAGCGCCCGGACTATGCGCCATTTTTAAATGATAAAAAGCCGAGCATGAG
>JBFGZH010000173.1:0-5865 GCA_041586895.1 Psychromonas sp.
CCGTTAAAGCGATCACTGCCGAGGTAAAAGAAAAACTGTTAGCAGCTGATGAAACATTAGATGCAAAACAGGTTGGTGAATACCTGCACGATCTGGAAAAAACAGTGGTACGTACACGTATTATTAAGGGTGAGCCGCGTATTGACGGTCGTGATCCGGAAAGCGTTCGTGCACTGAATGTAATGACTGGCGTACTACCACGTACTCACGGTTCATCTCTGTTTACCCGTGGTGAAACACAGGCATTAGTAACAGCAACACTGGGTACACAACGTGATGCGCAAATCATCGACAGCCTGATGGGTGAGAAGAAAGATCACTTCCTGCTACATTACAACTTCCCTCCATACTGTGTAGGTGAAACTGGTTTTGTTGGTTCACCAAAGCGTCGTGAAATCGGTCACGGTCGTCTGGCTAAACGTGGTGTGTTAGCGGTGATGCCAAGTGTGGAAGAGTTCCCGTACACTGTACGTGTGGTTTCTGAGATCACTGAATCTAACGGTTCATCGTCAATGGCTTCTGTTTGTGGTTCATCGCTTGCGCTGATGGATGCAGGTGTACCGCTTAAATCTTCTGTTGCCGGTATCGCTATGGGTCTTGTAAAAGAAGGCGAAGAGTTTGTTGTCCTTTCTGATATTCTAGGTGATGAAGATCATCTTGGTGATATGGACTTTAAAGTAGCGGGTACTGATCAAGGTATTACTGCACTGCAGATGGATATCAAGATTGAAGGTATCACTAAAGAGATCATGCAGATTGCTCTGAACCAAGCAAAAGCGGCACGTCTGCATATTCTATCTGTGATGGATCAGGCGATTTCAAAAGGTCGTGAAGATATCTCTGAGTTTGCACCACGTATTCATACTCTGAAGATCAACACAGATAAAATCCGTGACGTTATCGGTAAAGGTGGCGCAACTATTCGTCAACTTTGTGAAGAAACGGGCACCACGATTGAAATCGAAGATGACGGTACAGTTAAAATCGCCGCTACCTCTGGCGAGCAGGCTGATGATGCCATTAACCGCATTAAATCACTGACCGCTGAAGTTGAAGTGAACACTATTTACACGGGTAAAGTTGTCCGTCTTGCTGACTTTGGTGCCTTTGTTAATATCCTTCCGGGTAAAGATGGCCTGGTACATATTTCACAGATCTGTGAAGAGCGTGTACAGAAAGTGTCAGATCACCTGAAAGAAGGTCAGGAAGTTAAGGTTAAGGTACTGGAAGTGGATCGCCAAGGTCGCGTACGTCTAAGTATCAAAGAAGCAATGGAAAAGAAAGAAAAAGCTACTGAAGAGTAATATTTTTCAATTCCATTGTTAATAAGCAAGCTTCGGCTTGCTTTTTTTTGTGCCTGTGACAATGAAATACAAGGGAAAATAATTGAGTGTCTTTACCCTTTTTCTTCAAAGAAGGGGGAAGAGGAGACAGAGAAAGTATCAGCAATGCAATTCCAGCGAGCAGCAACCGCTGCTGAATCATCATTTTAAGTTCGGCTTGTTTTTTGTGTCTGCTTTTGCGCAGATACAAAAAGGCCGAGATTAACTCGGCCTTTTACAATCAGCTACAGATAAGCAACTGTTATTTTGGCTCACCGATAGGTAAAACAGTGCGGCCATGTTGCTCATTGATGATTTCAGCCATGGCTAAGTAGATAGCGCTTAAGCCACAGATGATACCTTCAAAGCCGGCAATAGTACCGATTAACTCAGAGCCGGTAAAATCACGAATAGCCAGTAAGAAAAACAGCACGGTTAAGCTGGCAAATATAAATTTAAGCGTGAAGTTGCTGCGCAGGGTACCGATAAACATAAAGCCGGTGAAGCTTCCCCACATCACTAAATACCAGGCCATAAAGGCATGCGGTGTCGCTTCGGCTAAGCCCAGTTTAGGTAAAATAATCAGTACCACTAAGCTGATCCAGAAGAAACCGTAAGAGGTAAATGCGGTTAAACCGAAGGTGTTACCTTTTTTAAACTCCAGGATACCGGCGATCACCTGTGCAAGACCACCGTAACAAAGCCCCATTGCCAAAATCATTGCGCCAATTGGAAAAAAACCAGCGTTATGAATATTAAGTAAAACAGTTGTCATACCAAAGCCCATTAGACCAAGCGGTCCCGGATTGGCGAGTGTAATATTTTGCGACACGTAATGTCCCTCTTATAGGTTGATTGAAAAAAAAAAGCAGCATAAAGTAGCACGATATATTTCTTTGTAAAGTAATTGTTGAAAATAAGTGCTAGATCAACGTGTCCTTTTATTTTTTTAGTTATAAGCGCCGTTTATGGCTCAGTTTTGCTAAATATGAGGCATTAATTTTATTAATTTAAAAAAGAAAGCAGGTACAATGCGCACTGTTTTTAAAATAATGAATTTAACTTATGAACTTACCTACGTTAGCGATAAAAAACCTCCATAAATCATTTGCGGATCATGAAGTCTTAAAAGGCATCGACTTAAATGCCTATCAAGGTGATGTTATCTCTATTTTAGGGGCTTCAGGCTCTGGTAAAAGTACCCTGTTACGCTGTGTCAACCTGCTGGAAACGCCAAGCTCGGGTGAAATCCGGGTTAATGGTGAATTAATCGAGATGAAGCAGGATAAAAAACGCGGTGCGGTCCCGGTCTCAATCAAACAGGTTGAACGTATTCGTTCTCGCTTGGCGATGGTCTTTCAAGGCTTTAATCTATGGTCGCATATGACGGTTCTGGAGAATGTAATTGAAGCGCCGGTGCACGTTCTAGGGGTGCCTAAAAAAGAGGCGATTGTGAAAGCGGAAGCGTTTTTACAGCGTGTTGGCTTATATGAGCGTAAAGATTACTATCCGGGGCAGCTTTCTGGCGGACAACAGCAGCGTGTGGCGATTGCCCGGGCGCTGGCGGTTGAACCGGAAGTGATGTTATTTGATGAGCCGACTTCCGCACTGGATCCTGAACTTGTTGGTGAAGTTTTAAATGTGATGCGCGGTTTGGCTGAAGAGGGGCGGACCATGTTGGTGGTGACCCACGAGATGGCCTTTGCCCGCGATGTTTCCAATAAGGTGCTGTTTCTGCATAAAGGCTTAGTGGAAGAAGAGGGCAAACCAGAAGTTATTTTTGAAAACCCGTCATCAGAACGTTTTAAACAATTTATCTCATCTGTTTATTAGCAGTAGAGCAACCATCTGAATTGTTTTTTCAGAAGGAAAATCCAGTTTAAATTACTTACCATAAATAAGGATAGAAAATGAAAAAAATAAGTTTATTAATTGCATTGTTTGCTTTGTCTTTGAATATCGCGCAGGCGAAAGAGTGGAAACAGATTCGTATCGGTGTGGAAGGTGCTTACCCTCCATTTAGTAAGACTGAAGCTGACGGAACTGTAACTGGTTTTGATATCGATATTGCTAATGCATTATGTGAACAGATGAAAGCAAAATGTACGCTTGTAAAACAGGACTGGGACGGCATTATTCCAGCACTATTAGCACGTAAGTACGATGCCATTATTGCAACCATGGATATCACTGCAGAGCGTAAAAAGAAGGTTGCTTTTTCTGATAAATATCAACATATTCCAGCGCGTTTTGTTGCTTTGAAAGGAACTCCATTTGAAGCTGCCGATGCCTTTATGAAAGGGAAAAAAATTGGTGTGCAGCGAGCAACAACCATGGATCTTTACATCTCTGATAACTTCCCGAGTGCACAAATCAAACGTTACGGCTCAGCAGATGAAGCCTACTTAGATCTTAAAGCGGGTCGTTTAGATTATGTAATGGCAGATTCTGCAGCCGTTACTGGTGGTCTATTAGAAAAAGAAGGTGGTGATAAGTTTGCTTTTGTTGGTCCTAAACTAAATAACCCTAAATGGTTTGGTGAAGGTGCTGGTATTGCTATCCGCAAGCAGGATAAAGATCTTGTGGAACAGTTTAATGCTGCGATTAAAGCAATTCGTGCCAATGGAACATATACAACAATCCAGGATAAATACTTCAGTTTTGATGTTTATGGCGAAGATAAATAAACGCTGATTGACTTAGGGTGGCAAGCCACCCTTTTTTTATATATCAAAAAGAATTAGTTATGCATGAATTATTAAATTATCAAGGGATCTTACTGGCGGGGGCGTGGCTAACCTTGCAAGTGGCGCTGCTTTCTCTTTTATTAGCTGTAACCTTAGGCTTGTTAGGTGCATTAGCAAAATTATCTCATTCAACTGTTTTAAAAGGTATCGCTACCTTATATACCACTGTTATTCGCGGTATTCCGGATCTGATTTTAATGCTGCTGATTTTTTTTGGCGGGCAGATGTTCATCAATAATTTAAGTTATAACCTCAATGAATGGTTAAATGAGTTTGTTAGCCGTTTTGATCCTGCTCATGAGTGGTATTCATTTCTTCCTGACTATATAGATGTCAGCCCTTATTTCGCAGGAGTCATTACCATCGGCTTTATTTTTGGCGCCTATATGGCGGAAACATTTCGTGGTGCTTACCTTTCAGTTGAAAAAGGCCAGCTAGAAGCTGCAACGGCTTATGGAATGAATAAGTTCCAAATTTTTGTACGGGTGATGTTCCCGCAGATGATGCGTCATGCACTACCGGGTATTGGCAATAACTGGTTAGTCTTATTAAAAACCACTTCATTAGTTTCGATTATCGGCCTGCAGGATATGGTGAAAGTTGCCGGTGATGCATCCGGGTCAACACAGCAACCATTTACCTTCTATTTGACTGTCGCATTTATTTTTCTTTTTTTCACTTCTGTATCAAACTTTTTCCTAAAAAGAGCTGAGCAGAAATATACAATTATAACGAGGTAGAGAAGGTGGATTTTTCAATTATTATTAATGAATTACCGCTTTACCTTGAAGGGTTGTGGACAACGCTTTGGTTGGTTGGGCTTGCACTGTTATTAGGTTTATTTATTGCTGTTCCAGCGGGTATTTTGAGTAGTAGTGAAAACTACTTTATCAAAGGGCCAATCTGGTTTTATATGTACTTTTTCCGTGGTACCCCGCTGTTAGTACAGCTGTTTATAATCTATTACGGCTCAGGTCAGTTTGATATTTTAAAAAACAGTTGGTTGTGGAATTATTTCCAGGAAGCCTGGTTTTGTGCTTTATTAGCTTTTAGCTTAAATACCGGGGCATATACAGCTGAAATCGTGCGTGGTGTTATCAGTACTATGCCTAAAGGTGAGTTGGAAGCAGCTAAAGCCTACGGCATGAGCGCATGGCAGACATTGCGTCGTATTACTTTGCCGAATTCACTGCGTCGCGCATTACCGGCTTACAGTAATGAGGTGATCTTTATGATCCATGGAAGTGCGATAGCCGGGATAGTTACGATTGTTGATATTACCGGTGCGGCACGTGTCGTGAATGCTCGTTACTATGCGCCCTTTGAAGCTTACCTTGCGGCCGGCCTTTTATATATGTGTTTAACTTTTTCTGCTATTTTTATATTTAGAAAGTGGGAACAACGCTATTCACAGGAGCAAAGTAAAGGTCATTCTGCTTCTTGAATTATCAGTTGATTATTTAGGAGATCGTTTCTATGAAAGTTATCGCATTTGCCGCGAGCAGCAGCCGGAAATCCATTAACAAGCAGTTAGTCAGCTATGCGGCCAGCCTGCTGGCTGATACGGAAGTTGAAATCTTAGATCTTAATGATTATGAGATGCCAATTTTCAGTCAAGACAGAGAAAATGAGTCAGGCATTCCGGCTTTAGCACGGCAGTTTTTTGCTAAAATATCCCAGTGCGATGCCTTAGTTATCTCTTTTGCCGAGCATAATGGCAGCTATACTGCCGCTTATAAAAATATATTTGACTGGTGCTCACGTATCAATACACAAGTTTATCAAGGCAAGACAAC
>JBFGZH010000174.1:0-5771 GCA_041586895.1 Psychromonas sp.
CCGAGGAGTTAAAATGACTCTCGTATATTCTATATTACACTTTCATATAGCGAAGGCTGACTTGTGTATAAGAGTCAGGGCTTTAGCCGAGCTATATAGCAAACAAACAGTGTATTACAGCGCGCATGGATAGCCTGACTCATTCTTAAGGGCACTGCTTGGCCATGCTGGCATAATTTTTTATGGAAAATAAGCAATAATGGTTATGAAAAATCAAAACGGATTTGTGCTGCTATCGGTACTGATTATCACCAGTATTACTACTATGCTGGCGTTTTCGCAAATCAATGAGAACCGCCTGCAGGAACGCATCGGCGGTAATCAGCAGAAGGAGTTAAGTGCTCGATTTGCGGCAGAAAAAGGCATCTTTGAGGCGTTTGAGTCGATTAAGGCTTTAAATGCACAGGGGCAAAGCAATGAGGATATTAAAACGCAACTCGATGCTCTGTCAGGTGAGGATTACTCTTTTCCTTCCATTGAGCTTAACGGCAATACTTTTACCCTGCTCAGTAAAGGCGATGTTGCCGGCGCCAGTAGTTATTTAAAAGCTGAAATAGAAGCCATTGCAGAGAGCGGTGTTTTTAATGATGCGGTGATTGGTTGTGATGGTGTGACAGTATGGGGAAATGGCCGTATTGATAGCTATGGCGGTGCTGCCTATGACAGCAACAGTGCTGGAGAAAATGGTGATGTTACTGTTATAGGCGGAGATGTTGTTTTGGGAGGAAGTGCCTATATAGCAGGGGATGTTACAGCATCAGGAAATACTGCAAATGCAGACAGCAGTAATGTAGCAGGCACTATAACAGCAAATTATACTGGCGATCTTGGTGAATGTGATCCGCTTGCTATCACTAGTGAGATAAATGCAATGTCAGTTCAGGCGGGCTTGGCGAGTGACTTTAATGCAAGTAATGACGTTGTTTTTGACGGCTCTACGGTTGATGGTTTCACGCCGACAACATTGACGGTATTAAATGAAAGCACGCAAGTTTATGTTTTTGATGATTTTAATATAATGAATAATGATCTTGTAATATCCGGAGATGTCACCTTTTATATACAAGGTGATATGAGCACTCAAAATACAAACTTTACTCTGGCAAATGATGCTAGCTCATTAACCATATTTATAGCAGGACTTATCGATGTTGATACAGGCAGTAATATTTTTGAAAACAAATATGCGACTGCTAGTAATGTGCCGCTAACTGTCTATTCATCTAATGATGGAAATTCAGCGGTGACACTTGCCGGTAATGGTGATATTTATATGAACCTTTATGCACCTCACGGGACTGTTTCCTATAACGGTAATGGCGATATTATGGGCGCCTTACGCGGGGATGTTGTGGATATTTCCGGTAATGGGGGTATCCATTACGATGAAGCTCTTGGTGATATTGGCGGCTCAGGAGCAGCCGCTTCTGTTTCATACGCTTCTATTTATTATCATTATCCTGAGTAAAGGGTAACTGAGGTAGCTGCAGAGTAAACAGCAAGGATTAAATAAGATAGCCCCTGCCAATAAGGTGCCGGAATAGCGACGGCACCTTCTTTAGTTTAATCTATTCTTAGCGCTGCAGTTTTTTTGCCTGCTGCAGTTCAAAATCAAACTCATCGGGAAAGAAGATCAGCCCTTCGCTGTTGTCATCCGGAAAAACCACAATCGCCAATTCATCCTCTTCCAAGCCATGCGTCCAACGGTTATGCCATTTTTCCAGTGATACCGCCTGCGGTTGGCAATGCGACCACTCCTGCGTTGCCCAGGCCTGAGCAAACTCTTTATTCGGCCAGACAGGTACGCAGTCCTCCTCTTCGCTATTAAGCATCACACAGCCGTGCTCATCAACGAGCAGCCACAGCTGTTTATTTTTTAATACTTCCTGCAGAAGGTAATTAAAGCGTTTTTGCGGGCTGTATTGTTGGATGGTGCTGATCTGTTGCGCATCTAATGGTTTGCTCATAAACAAGCTTCCTGTCGATAATAAAAGCACAGAATAATCGAAAATGGCGCTGAGATCTGTTTATTTTTATAAAAACAGCGCTGATTTAAGGGATCTGATTAGGGTGAGTCAGCTCGGTGACCATTAAATGGTCGAGAACCGGAACCATAATGATAGGATCATAAGATTTGCTGATCGCCTGGTGCATCTTGATGCGTGCGATTTCGTGATCATCATGGGGATGCTGCTCATCGGAGGCATTAAAGGCTTTAAAGCCATTTTTAAAATGCTCTTCGCTGAGCCATTGGCTGTAGGAGATCCACTGGTTATTCTTGCTTTTGTGCAAACGAGAGCCAAGGGCTCCGTATTTTTCGATATTGAAGTGCATGATTTTTGACCAGTACTCCTGAAAAGCTTGTTCATAGCCGGGCTTAACTTCCCAGCGGAAAAGTACAGCTATCATAACGCCTCCCATCCTAAAGTGATGCCTTAAGTTTTTGCGACAATGGCCTTTCTGTCAAGCAGGCGAATGCAATAAACAGGGGGCCGCGAGCGAGTTAGGCGCTAGTCTGAGAAATCCCAACTGCTTTTTAAGTCAAACTCACGGCTGAAGCCCTGTCTCTTATACACAAGTCAGCCTTCGCTATATGAAAGTGTAATATAGAATATACGAGAGTCATTTTAACTCCTCGGTTGTATTCCGCCTTTGACGGCGTGTTACTTTTCTTTGAACGGCCAAAGAAAAGTAACCAAAAGAAAGGCCGCCCAAGCCATTTTTTTATCTTGTAGCGAACAATCACTTTTTAACGCACCATCTCAGACATTACGTCCCTGTACTGGCTGAGATTAGGAAAATCATCCATGATTTTCCTTGCTAAAGTGCTTATCCCCTACAAGAAAAATGGATGGGGCCTCCCAGCCGCGTCGTTTTTTTGAAATATGCAGACTAAAAGAGCCTGGCTATTGGTTACTGATATTTCTGTATAAGAGTTAGGGCTGAAGCTGAGGCCCCTGTGGTAATTGAAAACTGATTAAGAAATCACAGTTCAACTTAATATATTCAATAAGTGATACCGTTTTTCCTGTCACGCTATATAAGACTGTCTAATTCGCCCGCTGCCATCAGGGCTTGTGCATCACAGGCAAGGCTTATAACAGAGGATGATTGCCGCTTACCGCTGTTGTTGTTTGCAACAGGCTAAAGCCCAATAAAAAGATAATTAAGCCGCCCGCCATTTTTAACCACGGCCCGAGGTTGACATCAAGCTTTCCCCGATGGCCATCGCCATTGACCAGATTTTCCAAGCAGTTTCGCGCCAGTTGAGTGGCAAATGCTATGCTCGCTATAGCAAGTCCGGTCCCTAAGCCCATCATCAGCACAGCGCAAATGCCGTAGTAAAAGGCATCGACAAGGTGTGCGTAAATCAATACCACAATGGCGCCCGAACAAGGTCGGCTGCCCATCGAGAGGATCACAGTGGCGCTCTGCAGCCAAGATTCTTTAGCTGCACTGCGATGAACATGGCCGCCGGCGCAGCAGTGATGCTCATGATGATCAACCTCTTTATGCTGTTTCTTGTGCCGATATTGCTGCCACTTTTGCATTAACGGGGAGAGTAACAGAAAGGCCCCCAGCCCCATCACCAGCAGATAGCTTGCTTCGGTGATGGCATCAGCATAACTGTTAACCTGCGAAAAACGAATGCTCAGTAGCTTTGCCAGCACCACAACCAGCAGCACAGCAACCACTGACTGCAGAAGGGCCGCCAGCAATGAAATAATGGCTCCTCGCCGTAAGCTTTCTTTATGGGAACCCAGATAGGTGATGATCACCGCCTTACCATGCCCCGGCCCTATGGCATGAAAGACACCATAAGCAAAGCTTAACGCGACCAAGGCCGAGCCATGGCCCAGCGGATCCTGCTTGATGGCGTTAACATGTGTGGCAAGTAAAGTATGGAAAAGCTGCTGCCACTCAATAATCTGTCTGATAATGGGCTGCCAATTGCAATACAGGGCAAATGCGAGCACCAGCAAAGCGAACAGTAGAAGGATTTGTAAAAAACCATAACGCGGCAGCTTAGATGGTGACATGCTCTAAATTCCTATTAAGCTTTATTAGCGCATTGAATAATGACTTTTTCAGCAAACGCCGCCCCTAACCCTTGCGTATTCTTCTCGCTTTGATCCAGGCTGAGTGCATAATCAAGCAGGTCATCCGAGGGTTTAGGCTGTTCGATAGCTGTCGAGCATTGCTTGTCATTTTCCATGCGCATAATGACCTGTGAGATATCATTGTGCTTCATATCGATAAAATAAGTTGGATCATAAACCTGCCAGATAAGGGTTTTATCTGTTATCTGCTGAGGGTTGGGCAGTTGAAAACGCATATACAGTAAGAGTTGCTGCTGGCCATCATGGCTGACGGTGCTCAGCGCGTAATCGGTTGGTTTAGCAAGTGCGACAGCCCGATTGTCGATCTGTAATTGTGAAAAGTAGCGGTAGCTTTGCATATTGTTGACCATATCCGTGGCTAACAACTGTAAACTATTGGGCTGAACTCTAGATTCATGCATAACATCGTCGAGGGTCATCATAGAGAAGTAGACATCGAACTCCCAATATTGATGTAACTCAGTAAGCAGTCCTTTTTCATCGATGATAAATTCGCTTTTCAAGGTGATCCAGTTATGCGGATGCGCCTTTAAACAAAGCGGAAAAACAGCGCATAGTAAAACAACAAGGATGCGGCATGGTGCCTTAAGGTTGAGTAAAGCAGTCATTCAGGTCATGCTCATTTAATTGCCGGAAGAAGACGCAGATAAACACGCATCACAAAGGCAGTTCATTTCCAATTGCGAACTCTGCAGATGGTAACCGGCATCCGTGACATTCTTTTGCAGCTCCTGCAAAACGTCTTTGCTGATGCTGATCTCTTTCACTTTTTGACAGCGACTGCAGATAAGAAACTGCGCAACCGCATGCGCATGGTCACAACGGATATGCGAGCAGGCAACGAATTTATTGGCCAGATTTAACTTGTGCACCAGCTGCTCTTGTTGCAGAAAATCGAGTATACGATAGACCGACATGGCAGGCAGCGCTTCATTAAATTCACTTTTGCAGTAGTCCACCAGTTCATAAGCGGACATAGCCCGTCCTGATTTCAGTAATCCGGAAAGCACCTGCTTGCGCTTACTGGTGAGTTTTTCGCCATGCTCTTTACAGTTCTGATCTGCATGGTCGATAATGCTTTGAATATTATTCATAATCGCTCAGTGTGCCTTGTTGTTAGCATCAAAATTATCATCTTCTCTCTGTCTTGCCTGTTGCGCCCCTTCGCTCACGGCAGATAGCACACAGGGGTTATGATACAAGATTATATGGCTATTTTCTATATGCCGGCTCTGCGGGCGCAGGCACAAAAATACGCTTAACAATAATGCTATTCTGCTTAATAGCAGTGGCTGGAGGCAGGTCTGCAATAACAAGATCAGCGTTTGATAGGTATGCTCTCGCCGCTTTAACAAAAAAAAAAGGCGGCTCTAAAGCCGCCTCACTAAGCGAGTACCTAAACACAATGAAGATGAACGATTGAAATAACTCGGGGCCTCGGCTTTAGCCGAGCTATATAGCAAACGAACAGTATATTACAGCGCGGCTGAAGCCGCGGCCCCAATTGTAGTAAATTACTGAACAAAAACTTAATTCAATCAATCATAATTAATGAGTCAAAGTACTAGTGTCAATATACCATTAATCGGCAGCAGGATATTTGATATCCGCATTTTCCATTAATTGCGCCACAAAGGCCTGATAGGTTGC
>JBFGZH010000175.1:0-5753 GCA_041586895.1 Psychromonas sp.
CGCCCACCGTTGCGATTGGCGGTATCAATCTGCAGCGCGCAGCGGCTGTGCGGGCAACGGGCGTCGGCAGTATTGCCGTGGTGACCGCTATTACTCAGGCAGACGATCCTGAAGCGGTGATTGCTTCTTTTAATCAGGTACTGGAACAGTCATTGAGTGATGAGTGATGGGTGATGAGTGATGGGTGATGAGTGATGAGTGATGAGTGATGAGTGATGGGTGATGAGTGATGGGGAATGAGCGATCCACTCATTACCATTCACTCTTTACTATTGCAGTAATGAGTGATGAGCTGCGCATTTCGTAGCTGGCAAGCTTAAAATGCAAATTTAAATACCGAGGTAAAGCATGCTCAGTGATAATGAAACATTACGTTACAGCCGCCATCTGTTATTAGAAGAGGTTGGTGAGTCCGGACAAAAGGCGCTTAAAAAAGCACGAGTGCTGATTATCGGCCTTGGTGGATTGGGCTCGCCTGCCGCTATCTATCTTGGGGCGGCCGGTGTCGGTTCGCTGGTGGTAGCTGATTTTGATGTGCTGGAAGTGAGTAACCTGCAGCGGCAGATTGCCTATCAGAGCTGTGATGTCGGGAAAAATAAGGCGGCGTTAATAAAGCAGCGCTTGGCGGAGCTTAACCCGGAAATACGGGTACGCACTGTCACTAGGAAGATGGACCAGGCGCAGCTGATGATGGAGCTGATGATGGTCGATCTGGTTCTCGACTGTACTGATAATATGGCCAGTCGGCAGATGATCAATGCAGCCTGCGTTACAGCCAGGGTACCGCTGATTGTCGGTGCGGCAATTCGCTTTGAGGGGCAGTTGATGTTTTTTGATCATACGCAGGCCGATTCCGCCTGTTATCACTGTTTATTTCCCGGCACCGAGGAAGAAACGCTGAACTGCAGTAATTCCGGCGTCCTGGGGCCGGTGGTCGGTACCATAGGCACTATGCAGGCCTTAGAAGCGATTAAACAGCTGCTCGGCTGGCCCTCTGCTTTAACCAATAAATTAAAACTCTTTGACGGTAAAACCTTGAACTGGCAGACCTTTACTATCAGTAAAGATCCGCAATGCAGCGTATGTGGACAAAAAATATGAATATAACAGTGAATGAAAGTGTCGTGGTGATGGCTGAAAACTCTTCGATTGAAGAGCTGCTGAAAAGCTTGGATAAACCGTTGACAGGCAGCGCCGTTGCTGTCAATCAGAAAATTATCAGCCGTGCTAAATGGGCGGAATATAAAATTTGTGAAGGGGATGAAATCTCTCTTTTTCAAGCAATAGCAGGAGGCTAGGCAATGTTAGTGAATGAAATGCACAATAAGGATCCGTTGCGGATTGGCGATAAGACCTTTACCTCACGTCTGTTTACCGGAACAGGTAAATTCAGCGATCAGGCCACTATGGTTGCAGCGCTCAAGGCATCCCGATCAGAGCTGGTGACTATGGCCTTAAAGCGTGTCGATATGCAGCACAAGGACGATGATATTCTTGCGCCGTTAATTAAACACGGCATGAATCTGTTGCCTAATACGTCCGGTGCGCGCAATGCCCAAGAGGCCATCTTTGCTGCGCAGCTGGCGCGTGAAGCCCTGCAGACCAACTGGGTCAAACTGGAGATCCACCCCGATCCTAAATACCTGCTGCCGGATCCGCTGGAAACATTAAAAGCCGCCGAAGCACTGGCCAATGATGGCTTTGTGGTGCTGCCCTATGTGCATGCCGACCCTGTGTTATGTAAACATTTAGAAGCTGCGGGCTGCGCGGCAGTGATGCCCTTAGGCGCGCCGATTGGCTCTAATAAGGGTTTAAAAACCGCTGATTTTTTAGAGATCATTATTGAACAGGCGAATATTCCGGTGATTGTGGATGCCGGTATCGGCAGTCCTTCCCATGCGGCACTGGCGATGGAGATGGGCGCAGATGCGGTACTGGTCAATACGGCGATGGCCGTTGCCGGTAATCCGGTGGCCATGAGTGAGGCATTTGCCGCTGCGGTGCAGGCCGGACGCCAGGCCTATCTGGCCGGGTTAGCCGGACAGGTGCAGCATGCCGTTGCGTCCAGTCCACTGACTGCCTTTTTAAATGCGGGGTAGGCGACAATGAGTTTTAGTGAGCAGATTAAAAACTATCAGTGGGATGATATACGCCTGTCTATTTATGCTAAAAGTGCGCAGGATGTACAGCGCGCACTGTCTAAATCGCGGTTGAATTTAGAAGACTTTAAAGCCTTAATCTCGCCCGCTGCCGAGCCTTTTTTAGAGCAGATGGCACAAAAATCGCAGCGCCTCACTCAGCAGCGTTTCGGTAAAACCCAGCAGTTTTATATTCCCCTTTATCTGTCCAATATGTGCAGTAATATCTGCACCTATTGCGGCTTCTCCATGCATAATGCGCTGCGCCGCACCACTTTGAATATGGAGCAGATTGAGCAGGAGTGCGTGGCGATCAAAAAAATGGGCTTTGAGCATATTTTATTGGTCACCGGGGAGTCGGAACGCAAGGTCGGCGTTGATTACTTCAAACAGGCGCTGCCCATTATTAAAAAACATTTTGCCCATATCACCATTGAGGTACAGCCTTTAGAGCAGCATGAATATGAAGAGCTGATTGACTACGGGGTGGATGCCGTACTGGTCTATCAGGAGACTTATAACCCGGTTACCTATGCGCAGCACCACTTAAAGGGCAAAAAAGCGGATTTTAAGTATCGCCTGGATACCCATGATCGCCTCGGTAAAGCCGGTATTCATAAAATGGGCTTAGGCAGTTTAATCGGCCTTGAAGAGTGGCGCACCGATTGCTTTTATGTCGCGGCCCATCTCAGTTATCTGGAAAAAAACTACTGGCAAAGCCGTTATACCATCTCCTTTCCACGCCTGCGTCCCTGTGAAGGCGGCATGGAGATCAAGTCGGTGATGAGCGATAAAGAGTTAGTGCAGCTAATCTGCGCCTATCGTCTGTTTAATCCTGAGGTGGAACTGTCACTGTCGACGCGCGAATCAGAAAGTTTTCGTAATAGCGTGTTGCCCTTAGGCATTACCTCCTTAAGCGCCGGGTCAAGTACGCAGCCGGGCGGCTATGCCGAGCAGTCGGAAAAAGCGCTTGAGCAGTTTGAGATCTCCGATGAGCGCAGCCCGGCACAGGTCGCGCAGGTCGTAAAAGCGCAGGGCTATGAAGTCGTCTGGAAAGACTGGGATCATAGTTTGACTGGCGGTGTTTAAATACCAATAATGGTTGTTAGCTGTTAGCTGTTAGCTGTTAGCTGTTAGCTGTTAGCTATCAGCTATGGAGACTTAGCCGTATAACATGGAACCGCGGCTTCAGCCGCGCTGTTATTTGCTCGAACATATATAGCTCGGCTGAAGCCGAGGCCCGTGTGTGTAGTAACAGAGAGCTGAAACTTTGCCTCAAAAATGCTGTTGGGATTGCTCGAATTAAAACTCTCTCCTATTTGCATTCATTTAAGTTATTATTAGCATTTCACAAATAGCCTGTTTGCAGACTTGTGCATAAAAAATAAGGTTTAACCGCTATAGCTATATAAGGAAAAAAAATATGTCTGAGAATGAGCAGGAGATCTATGCCACCCTGGTGGAGATCAATCAGGAGCCGACCGAGCTGTATAAGATTCTAAAATTTGCCGATATTGTCTCCGGAGGGGGAGAAGCCAAACAGGTGATTAGCGAAGGCTATGTTTATCTCAATGGCGAGGTGGAAACCCGTAAACGTAAAAAGATCTATGCCGGTGACCTGCTGCATTTTAACGGCCAGTATTTTCAGATCGCTCTAAAAGGGGCAACAGATGATTATGAGCTGCTTGAAGAGCAGGAGCAGCCCGAAACAACGCCAAGCAAGCAGGAGAATAAGGCACCGCGAGGCAAAAAAGCCCGCAAAGCGATCACTTTTTAGCATATTTTTAACTGTTTTTTCATAGTAAAATAGTTTGTTTTTCATATAAAAAGCTATTTTTTTAAGGGAAAAATTGTTTTCGAAAACAATATAAGGAAGGCTACCTTCAGCTCGATTGTTGCCCCTAGTCGACCCAAAACGCCCTTCATAACCCCTTGTTTAGTGTGAGATTGATCTCTTTTATTCTATTTTATCCCTACTTTCTGTGGTAAAATCGCGCAAATTTTAAACCTTCAACTTTTATTTTCTTCAAGGAATAATGAAATGTCACAAAAAACCAAACCTGTGAGCGTTTTGTTGGCGCTTATGGCCGTTTTCTTTTCCCCTGCCTTGCTGGCCAGTAGTGGCGAGTCAATGGATTTGACCTCTCATGGCATAGGTTATGCTGCGATCCTGTTTTTTGCTATCGCTTACACGCTGGTGATGCTGGAAGATGTTTTCCATCTGCGCAAATCTAAACCTGTTTTAGTGGCGGCCGGTATTATCTGGGCGATGATTGGCTTTTATTATTCACAGCATGGTATGAGCCATGATGCCGAAGCGGCTTTTCGCCATAATCTGTTAGAGTATGCTGAACTGTTCTTTTTCCTGCTGGTGGCGATGACCTATATCAATGCCATGGAGGAGCGGCAGTTATTTGATGCACTGCGTGCCTGGATGGTCAATAAGGGCTTCACTTTGCGTCTTATTTTCTGGCTGACCGGTGTGCTGGCATTCTTTATCTCACCCATTGCCGATAACCTGACCACGGCGCTGCTGATGTGTGCCATAGTGATGAAAGTGGGCGGCGAAAATAAAAAATTTATCGCCATTGCCTGTATCAATATCGTGGTCGCAGCCAATGCTGGTGGCGCTTTCAGCCCCTTTGGTGATATTACCACTCTGATGGTCTGGCAGAAGGGGATGGTGGAGTTTGCTACCTTCTTCCACTTGTTTGTACCTTCTGCGGTTAACTTCCTGGTACCGGCGATTATTATGAACTTCTTTATCTCCAAAGAGGTGGCGCAGGGAGACGGTGAAGTGATTCATCTCAAACGCGGCGCAATGCGTATTGTCGCGCTGTTTCTACTGACTATCGTCTTTGCCGTGCTCGGTCACTCCATTTTAGGCATGCCGCCGGTGCTGGGGATGATGACAGGTTTAGGTTGCTTACAATTCTTCGCCTTCTTTTTACGTAAAACACAAAAAGCCTACTACCGTGCTGCCATTGCCAACTCAGATGATTTCGTTGAGCATGAGCGTCTGCGTGAGATGGGCGGTGCGGTACCCTTTGATATCTTTAATAAGGTGGCCAAAGCCGAGTGGGATACCTTGCTGTTCTTCTACGGCGTGGTGCTTTGTGTCGGCGGTTTAGGCTTTATCGGCTATCTGGGCATGATTTCAGAGGCTATGTATATGAACTGGAATCCAACCTATGCCAATGTCACCGTCGGCGTGCTATCGGCGATCGTCGATAATATTCCGGTGATGTTTGCGGTATTGAGCATGCAGCCGGATATGAGCCTCGGTCAGTGGTTACTGGTGACATTAACCGCCGGTGTCGGCGGCAGCATGCTCTCTATCGGCAGCGCGGCAGGTGTGGCGCTGATGGGCCAGGCGCGCGGCATCTATACCTTCGGCGCACATATTAAATGGGCGCCTGTGATTGCGCTGGGTTATGCGGCCAGTATTTTTACCCACCTGTGGATTAACGCAGCATTGTTTTAAACTTATCTCGCGAAGCAATAACTCGTTTCCATGCTCATCCAGGGCTCGCGGAGCTTAGCCCGCTCGTGCCCCTTGCCTGTCGGCAAACTCGCCGTGGCAACGAGTTATTTTGCTCGGCTGAAGCCGAGGCC
>JBFGZH010000176.1:0-5674 GCA_041586895.1 Psychromonas sp.
CTGTTGTCATCTATTATTTTGTCGTGCAAAAAAAGTAAATGGTGAATGGTGATGGGTAAATGGTGATGGGTAAATGGTGATGGGTAAATGGTGATGGGTAAATGGTGATGGGTAATGGGTAAATGGTGACTCAACTAATTACTAATTACTAATTACTAATTACGAATTACTAATCACTCATCACCCATTACTCTTCACTCATCACCCATCACTCATTACTAATCACTCATCACTAATCACTCATCGCTCGGCTAAAAACAGGACTCGCAGAGCTAGCCCTCTAACATAATTGCAACATAAAAAGTAAGTTGTAATTCCATTTTGTTATAAAACATTCGTTTCTATTATTATCTACTAAGATCAACAGTGCGTAATATTAATGATATCTTAACGTAATAGCGGAAATTACTCTTATGGCACTAAACAATCTCACGGCCTTAACCTCTCCCCTATCTGAGTTGCAGCTGTCTAAACTGCAGCAGGCGATGGCCGATTTAACTCCGGTGCAGACGGCATGGGTCAGCGGTTATTTAGCTGGCGTAAGCCAGGCTCCTGCTGCGCCGGCAACAGCAGTCAGCTCAGGACAAAGCTTAACCATTCTCTACGGCTCACAAACCGGTAACAGTAAAGGAGTTGCCGAGCAGCTCGCTGAGCAGGCAACGGCAAAAGGCATCAGCAACACGCTAGTGTCTATGGCTGATTACAAAGCGAAAAAAATCAAAGATGAAAGCCACCTTATTGTCGTGGTCAGCACCAATGGCGAAGGTGAAGCACCTGATGATGCCATTGATCTGCATGAGTTTTTAGCAAGCAAAAAAGCCCCTAAACTGGCAGAGCTAAAATATGCCGTATTAGGATTAGGCGACTCCAGCTATGAGTTTTTCTGTCAAACCGGTAAAGATTTTGATCAGCGTTTAGGTGCGTTGGGCGCCACTGCTATGGTTGAGCGTTTAGATGCCGATGTTGACTACGAGCAGGTGACACAAGCCTGGTTTGATAGCGCCTTAGCCAAGGTGGAAGAAACCCTTGAAAAAGGCGGCGCTGTCGCTCCTGCAGCCGCGCTACCAGGTGCAGCAGCAACGGCCAACAAATACGATAAACACAATCCTTTTGCAGCCAGCCTTATCGTCAGCCAGAAAATCACCGGTGATCTTTCAGCGAAAGATGTCCGTCATATCGAGATTGATTTAGAAGGCTCAGACCTGCATTACACAGCAGGCGATGCATTGGGTGTGTGGTTTAAAAATGACAGTGAACTGGTTGCCCAGCTTATCAGCAAGCTTGGCCTTAATGGTGACGAGTCGGTGCAGGTGGGTGACAAGAGCTTGTCCTTGCAGCAGGCGCTAACTGAAGAGTTTGAGTTAACCGCAGCCCATCCCGGCTTTATCGAAGGTTATGCGAAATTAACCAATAATGCCGAGCTGCTAAAACTGGCAGAAGACAAAAACGCCCTGCGCGAATTTGCCAATAATCACCAGATTATTGATGTCGTTACCGAGCAGAACAATGAAACGCTGAACGGCGAAAACTTTATCGCACTATTACGCCGCCTCAGCCCGCGTTTATACTCCATTGCTTCCAGCCAAAGCGAAGTTGAGGAAGAAGTACATCTGACCGTGGGTGCGGTGACCTTTGAAAATGCTCAGGGTGAAACACGCCAGGGCGCAGCGTCAGGCTTTTTGACCCAGCGTCTGCAGGAAGGTGAAGAGGTGAAGGTCTTTATCGAAGACAACCATAACTTCCGTTTACCGCAGGACCCTGACACTGCCGTGATTATGATCGGCCCGGGCACAGGTATTGCGCCGTTCCGCGCCTTTATGCAGGAACGCGAAGCGAGCGATGCGACAGGTAAAAACTGGCTGCTATTTGGTGACCAGACCTTTACCGAAGATTTCCTCTATCAGACAGAATGGCAGGCGTACTTGAAATCCGGTTTATTAACTAAACTGGACCTGGCTTTCTCGCGCGATCAGGCGGAAAAGATCTATGTTCAGGACCGCTTAAAAGAGAATGCTCAGCAGGTTTATCAATGGCTGCAGGAAGGCGCACATCTTTATGTATGTGGTGATGCCAACCGTATGGCCAAAGATGTACAGCAGGCATTAATCGAAATTATCAGCGAACAGGGTGAGCAAAGCCCGGAGCAGGCTGAACAGTATTTAAATGAACTACGTAAAGCAAAACGTTACCAGAAGGATGTCTACTAATGACTCAGAAATTACACGATAACGAACGCATTAAAATTGAGAGTAACTTTCTTCGCGGTAAATTAGTTGAAGGGCTGAACGACAATACCACAGGCTCTTTTCCAGCTGATGAAGTGCAGTTAGTAAAGTTCCACGGTTTATATCAGCAGGATGACCGCGACCGTCGCGCCGAGCGTAAGAAACAGAAACTGGAGCCGCTGTATTCATTCCTATTACGCGCTCGCCTACCCGGTGGTGTGGTGACGCCGCAGCAGTTATTAGAAATTGACCGTATTGCCAGTGAGTTAACCAGTGCCGGCAGTATTCGCTTAACAACGCGCCAGACCTTCCAGTATCACGGCATTTACAAGCGCAATCTGAAATCCGTGTTTCAGGAACTGAAGTTTAAGGCGGATATCGATGCTATCTTTACCGCCGGCGATGTTAACCGTAACGTCATTTGTACCTCTAACCCGATGCAGTCTGAACTGCATGCGCAAGCCTATGAGTGGGCGACGCAGATCAGTGAACTGTTACTGCCGCACAGCAATGCCTATGCGGAGATCTGGTTAGACGGTGAAAAAGTGCACGAAACCGAGCAGGAGCCGATTTACGGTAATACCTTCCTGCCGCGTAAATTTAAAACCGCCGTGGTACTGCCGCCTTATAACGATGTCGATGTCCATGCCAATGACCTTAACTTCGTGGCGATTGTTGAAAACGACGAGATTATCGGTTTCAACGTACTGGTCGGCGGTGGCCTGGGCATGACCCACGGTGATAAAAGCACCTTCCCGCGTAAAGCCGATGACTTTGGCTTTATTGCTGCCGATAATATTCTTGCTATTGCCGAAGCCGTGGTGACCACACAGCGCGATCTGGGTGGCCGTATCAGCCGTTCCCATGCACGTACTAAATACACCCTGGAAACCCATGGTGTTGAGAAGTTTAAAAGCGAAGTGGAGCAGCGCACCGGTATTAAATTCGCGCCCTCACAGCCCTATGAATTTACCGAGCGCGGCGATCGTATCGGCTGGGTACAAGGCGTCGATAACAAATGGCATCTGACCGTCTTTATTGAAAATGGCCGTATCCTTGATTACCCGGGCAAACCGCTGAAATCCGGTTTAGTTAAAATTGCCAAAGTACATCAGGGCGACTTCCGCATGACTGCTAATCAGAACCTGATTATTGCCAGTGTCCCGGAAGCGGAGAAAGCCAATATTGAAGCCTTAGCGCGTGAATGCGGGCTGATTGATGATGCTCATACCGAGCAGCGTAAGAACTCCATGGCCTGTGTGGCCCTGCCGACCTGCCCGCTGGCAATGGCTGAAGCTGAGCGCTATCTGCCGGGTCTGGTCACAGACGTGGAAGCCTTACTGGCCAAACACGGTGTTCCTGAGGAGCATATTATTCTTCGTGTCACCGGTTGTCCGAATGGCTGCGGGCGTTCCATGCTTGCCGAGATTGGTCTGGTCGGTAAAGCACCGGGCCGTTATAACCTCTATCTTGGCGGTAATACCAACGGTACGCGTATTCCGAAAATGTATCAGGAAAATATCGATGAAGCGACCATTCTGGCAACCCTGGATGAGCTAATCGGACGCTGGGCAAAGGAACGTGACAGCGGTGAATGTTTTGGTGATTTTGCGATCCGTGCCGGCATAGTAGCTGAAGTGGTTATTGCTTCTAAGGACTTTCATGACTAAAAAGTTGGACTTACAACAGCTGTTAACCTTAGATAAAGCACAACGCAGTGCAGCTTTAGCTGAGGTTAATGCCCAGCTGGAAAAGCAAAGCGCGCGTCAGCGTGTTGAATGGGCGATAGAGAACCTGCAGGGGGAATTTGTTCTGTCGTCCAGCTTTGGTATTCAGGCGGCCGTTTGTCTGCATCTGATCACTCAGGTAAAGGCGGATATTCCGGTTATTTTAACCGATACCGGCTACCTGTTTCCGGAGACCTATCAGTTTATTGACCGGTTAACCGAGCAGCTCAACCTCAACCTGAAGATTTACCGCGCCGAGCACAGCAGTGCCTGGCAGGAAGCACGCTACGGTAAGCTTTGGGAGCAAGGCGTGGAAGGCCTAACCAAGTACAACCAGATCAATAAAGTAGAGCCGATGAAACGCGCCCTGAAAGAGCTCAATGCCGGCACCTGGTTCTCCGGGCTACGCCGCTCGCAGGCATCCAGCCGCGATGCTCTGCCGGTACTGAGCATCCAAAATGGCTGCTTTAAGTTTTTGCCGATTATCGACTGGAGCAATAAGGATGTCTTTTATTACCTGAAAGAGCATGGCCTGGACTACCATCCGCTATGGGAGCAGGGTTATGTCTCGGTCGGGGATGTCCAGACCTCACGTCCGCTGGAAGCCGGTATGAGCGAAGAGGAAACCCGCTTCTTCGGCCTGAAACGCGAATGCGGCCTGCATGAAGACGATGTTGAAGAGCAAGGCAGTGGTATATAAATCGCTGGCTCTATAACTCTCCTAAAAAGCCTTCATTAATGAAGGCTTTTTTGTTTGTGCTGTGAGTAGCGGGTTACGAGTTATGAGTAATGAGTAACGAGTGATCAGTAGTAATCGGCTATGGTTATATATTCGGAACTGAGCCTTTAGGCTCGGCTGTTAGTGTTGCAGCCCGTAACACTCTGGGACCGCGGCTTCAGCCGCGCAAGTAACACGCTGCCCGCTTCTGGCTTCTTTATAGCTCGGCTGAAGCCGAGGCCCCTATAAATAAATGGTAATAGCACAGATTATACTAAACTTTTATGGGTGATGAGTGATGAGTAGTAATCGACTATGGTTATATATCTGGAACTGAGCCTTTAGGCTCGGCTATCAGTGTTATTGCCCGCCTAAAGGCGGGATTCCGGTATTGCTATATTCAGAACTGAGCCTTGAGGCTCGACTATGCATCTTTACAGCCGCCTGAAAGCGGGGTTCCTGTGTTAGTGCATGGCAAACCATTACACAGAAGCAAATACGCTCGCGATGAGGCTCGTAGCCGCAACTCGCAACTCGTAGCTCGTAGCTCGTAGCTCGTAGCTCGTCACAGACAGAATAGCTGACGGCTACATTTTCCTACAGGCATAAAACAACAAGGCGGAATAAATTCCGCGCTCCCAAAACTGCTATCACTTTCCTGCAGGCAAAAAAAAGAGCGCCTAAGCGCTCTTCTTGCATTGTTCTTATCTACATCTTATTCGATGATTTACGATCCAACAGCAGCGCCTACCCTGTTTACGAGGTATAGCGCCACCTTCACGGATAGTCCGTTATAGCTCGGCTGAAGCCGAGGCCCCAGAACGAAAAAAGAGAGCCTAAGCTCTCTTTTTTGAATGCTATTTAACTAAACATCTTATTCGATGATTGTAGAAACAACACCAGCACCTACAGTACGGCCACCTTCACGGATAGCGAAACGTAGACCTTCATCCATTGCGATTGGAGCGATTAGCTCAACAACGAATTTCAGGTTGTCACCAGGC
>JBFGZH010000177.1:0-5664 GCA_041586895.1 Psychromonas sp.
CAGATCATGGCGTATATCACTGCGTTCGCTTAATTCCAATAACTCGAATAAAGCTTTAAAAAAAGCAGTGGCATCACTGTCGTGGGCAAAGTTCATACTTTTGTTAATTTGTAGAAATAAAAACTCAAAACGTAAATAACTGCGGTTTTTTTCATTTAAAGGATATTCAAAAGTGATCATCTTTGCCTGACTATCTGTAAATTAAAAGCTTAATCCTGCATTCTACTTGAAGATAGGCGTTCCTGCATCTTCAAGTTATGCCCCCTTCTTTGCCAGCGCCCGCAACTGTCCGTCTAAATCAAGCACTCGGCTTTGTAAAGCCTGCAGGGAAATATCATTATTATCGAGCACAAAATCAGCTTGTTGTAAACGCTGCCGCCTGTCCATCTGCTTGCTGATAATGGCCTTGATACTCTCTACCGACACGCCATCTCGGGCACTGGCACGCTTGATCTGCACTGCAGGCTCAACATCTATCACCAGGTTATAATGCGTTAATTTATCCAAGCCGTTTTCAAACAGTAATGGCGCTTCTAATAAAGCATAATCCCCTTGCGCACTGGCAAGCGCGCTGACGATGGCCGCTTCAATTAACGGATGTAACAGCGCATTTAACCATTCCCTATGCTGATTATCGTGAAAGATTATCTTGCGCAGCAGCGGTCGATTTAACTCGCCGTCAATGAGTATTTCCGCGCCGAAATGGCTGGCAATTTCCTGCAATGCCGGCTGACCTTTACTGACCACCTGCCGGGCAATAATATCCGCATCAACAATCTCCACCTTTAACTCTGCAAAAAAGGAGGAGACGGTGGATTTACCGCAGCCTATTCCTCCCGTTAAACCAATTATCAATGTCATAACAGCCTCTATTTATCAATGATGGCATATTTTATAAGAGTTCAGCCTTGAGATCATTGCTATTAACAAGGCATTACAGGTAATATTTGTTTTTTTATCGTTTGCTGGAAACTATCATGGTTCAAGAAGAAATAACACAAAGTGTCAAAATAGCATTGCATGAAGATTTAAACGGGTTGCCTGCCACTGAAGGCGATATTACAGCGAATTTAATTCCTGAAGATAAACAGGCTAAAGCCGTTGTGATTACGCGTGAGGATGCGGTCTTTTGTGGTCAGGCATGGGCGCAAGAAGTTTTCCGGCAGCTTGGCGATAAAGTAAAAATTACCTGGGCGGTTAAAGATGGTGACTTTGTTGCCGCAAACAGCACGCTGTTTACTCTGGAAGGCTCAGCACGTAGGCTATTAACCGGTGAACGTACCGCACTTAATTTTATACAGACGCTTTCCGGCATTGCCACTAAGGTGAAGCTGTATAAGGATCTGATTGCAGACACAGACTGTAAACTACTAGATACACGTAAAACATTACCCGGTTTGCGTAATGCCTCAAAATATGCAGTATTATGCGGCGGTGGTTTCAACCATCGTTTAGGCCTATTTGATGCTTATTTAATTAAAGAAAACCATATTCTTGCCTGCGGTGGCATCGCACAGGCGATAGCCATTGCCAATGAACAACACCCGGAACGCTGGGTTGAAGTTGAAGTGGAAAGCATTGCTGAGCTCAAAGCCGCTCTCGATGCAGGCGCACAACGCATCATGCTGGATAACTTTAGTGTGCCGATGATGGTCGAGGCCGTGGCCATTAACAATGCCAGTGAACATCGTGCTGATTTAGAAGTCTCGGGTAATGTAAACCGTAAAACTATTCGCGCTTATGCTGAAACCGGGGTGGATTATATCTCCGTTGGCGCACTGACCAAACATATACAAGCAGTTGATCTTTCCATGCGTTTTGTTGATTAATTTGCATTAACCGCAAACCTCCCTAAACTGATAGCTATCTTGTTTTAGGGAGTGCCTTGATGCCGGCCATTATCATCTTTTTTCTGTTACTCGGATTTTCTCCCTTTACACAACCCGTCTCCCCTCCGCAGATTCAACTTGCCACGCTTTACCATCAGGATATTAATATTCAAGAGTACTGGGTAAGTGAAAAACTCGATGGCGTCCGTGCTTACTGGAATGGCAAAAACCTCATATCCCGCCAGGGTAATATTTTTAACGCTCCGCAATGGTTCAGCAACGGCTTTCCCGATACGCCGCTTGACGGTGAGTTATGGATAAAACGGCAAAGCTTTGCCCTGGTATCCGGAATTGTCCGCCAGCAAAAGGGCGATGATGCTCAGTGGCGACAAATCACGTTTATGATCTTTGATCTGCCCGGCTCGGCAGAAAATTTCACGGCGCGCATAAAGCAGATGCAGGCTATTGTTAACAAAGCTAACTCCCCCTATCTGAAAATGATTGCCCAGCAGAAAGTTGACAACAATGCGCAGCTGCAACAGTTATTGGAAACAGTGCTCGGCAAAGGCGGCGAAGGATTAATGCTGCATCGAGGCGCAGCCTTCTATCAGGCAAAGCGCAGTAAAGACTTACTGAAGCTGAAACAATATCAGGATGCTGAAGCTGTTGTTCTTCAGCATCTGCCGGGTAAAGGTCGAAACCGCGGCAGAATGGGCGCTCTTTTAGTGAAAACAGCAGACGGCACTGTGTTTAAAATCGGCAGCGGCTTTTCCGATCAAGAGCGTGAAAACCCGCCCGCCATCGGCACTATGATCACCTTTAAATATACGGGCAAAACCAAAAATGGCGTGCCGCGCTTCGCCAGCTTTATGCGTATTAGAGAGTCCTTTTAACTAAGCTGCTCAATCACCGTTCTATTGGCTTCAGGAAATTCATATGCCGCCAGCTCTGCTTTGCTGACCCACTTTATGGGCTGCCCTTCCCTGCCCTGCGCTTTTCCCGAAAATTTTTCTACCAGATAAAAATGCAGTTCTAATGCGGCATCACCATAGTCAAAAAATTTTGACTCTAACAGCAGGTAGTCAATAGCCTGTAATCCGACCTCTTCGGCAAGTTCGCGGCACATCGCTTGCTCCGGCAGTTCATCCGCGGCCACTTTGCCGCCGGGAAATTCCCACTTTCCCCCCTGATGCACTCCTTCCGGGCGCAAACTGATTAAAAACTGATTTTCTGCGTTTTTTACAATAGCGATACTGATTTCATTTTTTTTCATGTTTCTCGGCAACCTTTTGCTTTGGCTAAGTTTATAGCGCATCAAGCAGTAGCTTGATGACTTAATCTGCCGCCTAATTTACGCTAAGCTCTGCCAATCAACAACCACGCTTAATTTATTGTTACTTGAGCGATAACGGTTTGCCTGCTTTACCAAAACACTTTGCGGCGGCTTTATTAGTCTGCCTACTGGCTGTTTTCGTCAGCTGAATATGCAGCAGTCCGGCCATTAATCCCCATAGGGTTGCTGCAATGCCTAGCAATGAGATTCCGGATAATGACAGCAGAAAAGTAAACAGGGCCGACTCACGATAACTTTCTGTTGCAAAGGCCGTTTGTAAACACATCAGCAAGGTCCCCAGCAGGGCCAGCCCGGCCAGTATTTGCGCCACTGCAGCGGGTAAGGCTAAAAACACAGCCACGACCGTGGTTGCCCAGATACCGGCAATCAGATAAAAGATGCCCGCCCAGATGGCTGCGCGATAACGCGCGTCTTTATGCGCATCGACCTCTTTATTCATACAGATAGCCGCAGAAATGGCCGCCAGGTTAACACTGAAGCCGCCCAATGGCGCAAATAAGAGATTCGTTAGTCCGGTGCCGATTAGAATAGGTTTGACCGGCACTTGATAGTGGTGACTTTTAAGCATCGCAATACCCGGCAGGTTTTGCGACAGCATAGTGATGATATACAGCGGCAGGCTTAAATTAACTATCGCCATCAGCTCAAATTGCGGTGCCTGCCAGGATAGCCGGGCAACGGTGAGCGTCAATGCCTGGTCAGTAAATGCGCCGGCCATGACCGCGCAGCCCATGCCGACAATAAGCAGCAGCAGCATGCTATAACGCGGAAAAAAGTATTTTCCTAACAGAAAGCTGGCCAACATCATGCAAAATATTGCCGGGTTGGTCATTAGCGGCGTAAAGGCCTGCAAACAAAACGGCAGTAAAATAGCGGCAAGCATGGCAGTGGCCAATGGTGCAGGAATTTTCTCCAGCATGCGGCAGAGCGGAGTGATCATGCCGGTAAGCATGATCAGGCATCCGGAAACAATAAAGGCACCGATAACCACGGATAATTGATAGTGGCTCACACTAGCTACTAACATGGCCGCCCCCGGCGTTGACCAGGCTGTTAATATCGGCGCTTTATAAAACCAGGAGAATGCCATTGAGCTCAGCCCCATTGCCACCCCGAGTGCAAGCAGCCAGCTAGCGGTTTGGCTTGCTGTTGCTCCGGCAGCGGTAGCCGCTTGAATAATAATAATAATCGAGCTTGTATAACCGACCAAAACAGCTGTAAAACCGGCAGATAAATGGCTGACATTGAAAATAGCTTTGCGCATTGGCTTATTCCTCAATAGCTTATAAAATCGTGCGCTATTGCGCACAAAGGAAAGATAACACTATGCGCTATAACGCACAATAAATTTCAATAATAAAGCTAACTGTGGATATAATTATTTTTTAAATAGACAACCAGCCATTTGCAAAATGGCTGGTTAAGGCGTGCTTATTGACCGAGTTTATGCGCGGTTAAAATAGCCGACAGTACCGAATCTGCTGTGACCACAAAGGGCATATTGTGAATAGTTTCTCCCTCTGCACAGGAGGCCGCAGCGACTTCGCGTAGTTTATCAATATTGAGCTCTTTAACCCCCATCATATGCAGATTAGTCGGCAGGCCAACGGATTTACAGAAGGCTAATACCTCTTCAATTTCCGCCAGCGGCGCATTTTCCAGCACCAGATGAACCAGCGTACCAAAGGCAACTTTTTCACCATGGAACAAATGATGACACTCTTCGAGCTTAGTTAAGCCGTTATGAATGGCATGCGCGGCTGCCAGACCGCTGCTCTCAAAACCGATACCGCTCAAGTAGGTATTGGCTTCAATAATATTTTCCAGCGCCGGAGAGGTTAAGCCGCTTTCTGCGGCTATTTTAGCTTTCAAGCCATCGGCAATCAGCGTCTCATAGCAAAGTTTGGCCAGCGCCTGACCGGCACGCGTGGGTGCGCCACCGGCCATGGTGGCATTGCCGGAAAGGGCATTAGCACGCGCTTCAAAGTAAGTGGATAATGCATCCCCCATACCGGAAACCAGCAATCTGACCGGTGCGCCGGCGATAATTTTGCTGTCCATTATCACCATATTGGGGTTGCGCGGAATCATCAGGTATTCGCTGAACTCTCCCTCTGGCGTATAGATAACCGCAAGTGCACTGGTCGGTGCATCGGTCGATGCAATGGTCGGCACGACCACTACAGGAAGATGACGGTAAAAAGCAATGGCTTTGGCCGTATCTAATGTTTTACCGCCGCCGATACCGATAATCACTTCCGAGCCATTGGCTTTGGCGATGGCAATTAAACGCTCGATTTCTTCACGGCTGCATTCACCATTAAATTTTTCCAGTACTAACTGCCCCTGCGCCTGCGCGAAGCTTTCCGAGACTTGTTCGCCCACTAAGCCGGTTACAAAATCATCGGCAATCACCAGGGCTTTTTGCCCAAGCGGTTTGACATATTCACCGATATTATTAATCGCATTTTCACCTTGAAC
>JBFGZH010000178.1:0-5637 GCA_041586895.1 Psychromonas sp.
CAGCTGCTGGTAAGAGAGATCTCGAGCAAGCAGAAAAGTCGCTCCACCCATTTCGATGAGAGCTTTGTAGACAGGCTAGTTAACCATCCTGATATTCCGGAGCTGATTCGAACCAGCCCTTTGACACAAAGGGAGTGGCAGGTGCTAGGCTTGATTTATTCTGGATTCAGCAATGAACAAATCGCCCAGGAACTTGATGTGGCAGGAACTACAATCAAAACTCATATTCGTAATTTATATCAAAAACTGAATATTGCGAATCGCAAAGAAGCGATTGAAACTGCAGAAAACCTGCTCAGACTTATGGGTTACTGAGAAAATAAGAAGTGAGTGAAACTCCTTTCTCCATAAAGCGTTTATTAAATTCAAACATACACGCAGTGTATCTGATGTGTATGTTTTTTACATAAAGCACCCAAGGTTGCTCAACGACAAACGATTCACAAAAAACTCGGCTTATGCAAACAGGTATTAAATACTTTACTCGGATAAAAAATAGACAACACCGAACGTATCTCTGTTCCGTCAAAATATCCGCTAAGTTAATATTCTAAATTGCTCAGGCTGTGATTAACGTCAACATAGGCATGCAAAAATACTATCAAGGTAGACTTTTCATAGCTTTTATCTATTACCCGTAAGGACTATTATGTTTAAACTAATGCTTCAATTTATTCAGGTCGCTAGAGCGCAGAATGTCACTCAAGCCGCTAATCAGTTGTGTTTAAGCCAGCCCACTTTAAGCCATAACATGCAAAAATTAGAGGAAAAGCTTGGAAGCAAACTGTTTAATCGCAACGCTAAAGGGATCACTCTCACGTCCAGTGGAGAGCTACTCTATGAGCAAGCTAAAATGATGCAGCACCTGTACGAAAACACCCTCAATAAACTAGCCCAAAATAAGCTAAGGAATGAGACCGAACTGAAAATAGGCTGTGGTGACGCTTGGTGGATGCTATTTGTTCGCGACTGTGTGCAGGACTTCAGGAATGCTAACCCATACAGCCATATCTCCATTGATGTCGGCGATCATCTGCAGCTGATGAATCTATTACTCAGCGGTGAACTCAGTATCTTCGTCGGCCATGAAATATTAGGGCTAGCACAATATGAAGATGTACTTTTTCACCCTCTTTTTAGCAGTCATGAAGAAGTTTATGTCAGAAAAGGTCATCCTCTGCAGGGGCTAATCTGCAGCAATGAGGATATGGCGCGCTTTCCCTCGGTCCATTTAGGAACTTCGAAAAAACGCTTTGCCCACTTACAGCAAAAAAATGCTGAAATCAGCTCTTTTCTGAAACGCCACTATCTGCAAGAAAAGGTGACCTATAATACTAATTCATTTTTAACCGCGATCGATTTATTACAAAATAGTGACGCGCTTTTACTCTACCCCACCGGCATGAAAACATATTTTGAAACTTATGATATTGTCCCTCTTCAGGTGCAGGAGTGCTTTAGCAAAGCCACCATCGGTGCTTATTTGCATAAAGATGGCCAACAGGATAAGCAGAGCATCGCGCTTTTGCAGCAGTTTAAAGATCTCATAAAAAATAATCCCCATATCAAAGGCAAGGTGTGACATCCTCCCCGACCTAAAGGACGGGGCTTCACGCTAAATATGGTGAAAACCAGCTTTCCTAACGGAGAGTTTGCTCGAAGAAAATATAGCGTTACAGCATTTGATAAGATAATCGTTATTATCAAATGCTGTAACGCAGTATTAGTGTCTAAGCTAAGTTCTTATAAATACATTTAGATTGGTAACAGCTATACACTAAGTTTAATCCTTGGAAAGACGGTAGACCCTAGCTTCAAAAGGACTAAGTTGGAAATTGTTGCTATGACCTTTAGGGTAATTGCTGAGCAGTAGATCCTCAAAGCCCTGTATGCCGTTATCATAAATATATTGTGCCGGCTCCTTCGTTAGGTTACAAATAATCAATAATTTTTGCTCATTCAGTGTGCGCGTATAGGCATAAATCTGCTGATGCGTCTCAAGCACTAAATCATAACTTCCATAAATAAGCGCAGGTTCAGCTTTACGCAGGGCTATCAGTTGACGGTAAAAATTGAAAATCGATCCCGAGTCCTGTCGCTGCTCGGCCACATTGATGATGTCATAATTAGGATTAACCTTAAGCCACGGCGAAGCTGTACTGAAACCTGCATTTTCGCTGTTATCCCACTGCATCGGGGTACGTGAGTTATCGCGCCCGGTTCTTGCTAGAAGATGTAAAATTTCCTGCTCAGGCATCCCCTTCTCTTGCAACTCTGCATACTGATTTTTCGCTCCCACACAGTTAAAATCATCAATGCAGCTAAATTGCGTATTGGTCATGCCAATCTCTTGTCCCTGATAAATAAACGGAGTGCCCTGCATCAAAAAGTACATCACAGCTAAACAAGTGGCACTTTCCATCCAGTATTGTTCAGTATTGCACCATTTGGAAACAACCCGCGGCACATCATGGTTTTCCAGAAATAGAGCATTCCAGCCAATATTCTCCAGCCCTTTCTGCCATTGCGTAAAGGTCTTTTTAAGTTTGATAAGATCCAGTTCAGCCTGTGGATTTTCATCCCACAGTTTTAAGTGATCAAACTGAAAAATCATATTTAAACGATTTTTATCCTCGCCAACCCAGTCTTCAGCCTGCTCAACAGAAACGCCATTAGCCTCACCCACAGTCATAATGTCGTATTTATTAAAGGTGTGACTGCACATATCATCCAGGTAGTCGAGCACACCATCAACATTCATCATTTTTTCCCAACAAGGCACGTTTTTCAGTCCCTTGGGATTGGGCATATTTTTAAACCCGGGCTCTTTTTTCATATGGCTAATAGCATCCAAACGGAAACCATCTATGCCCTTGTCCAACCACCAGTTAATCATCTTATAAATAGCATCCCGTACTTGCTGATTTTCCCAGTTGAGATCCGGCTGTTTAGTGGAGAACAGGTGCATATAATACTGATCACTGTCAGGGTGATACTCCCAAGCCGGCCCTTTGAAAATACTCTCCCAATTATTTGGCGGCATACTGTTTTTGCCATCTTCCCAGATATACCAATCCCGTTTCGGACTATCTTTCGCTGCGCTGGACTCGACAAACCAAGGGTGCTCATCGGACGTATGATTCACCACCAGATCCAGGATCAGCTTCATATCACGTGCATGTACCTCCTCCAACAGACGGTCGAAGTCGGCCATGCTGCCAAATTCGGCCATGATCTCCTGATAGTCGCTGATATCGTAACCATTATCATCATTGGGAGATTTGAACATAGGGCAGATCCAGATGACATCAATACCCAAGGATTTAAGGTAATCGAGGCGCTGCGTGATACCGTTGAGATCACCGATACCATCGCCATTAGAATCCATAAAACTACGCGGATAAATTTGATAAACAACCGCTTCTTTCCACCAGCTTCGAGTGTAGTTATTACTTGTTTGTGACATTGTATAAGACCTTCTTATGAATACTGTAACTCTAAAAAATGGACAATTATTGCCCTGCTGATATAGCAGGTAAAACCTGCCCAGTGACCAGCAACGCTCTTGCCCCTGCTAACAAGAGCATCATAAAAGCGCTGTAAATTATAATAAAATGCTATTTTTCATGCGCTTTCATAGAAAATATCTATCGCAGTATTTTTACGGCCATTACTTTCGTAACTTCATGTAAAAGCAAATAACAAGGCGATACAACAAGGTTTTTACTCATTACCACCTGATATGTGTTCGAAGATGGCTTAACTGCGATCAATAGCAATGGCAAATGACTCATAAGGTGCGAGGTGTAATTGCGCTGACAGCTCTTCCCGCGGCGCATAATTGCTGATCAGGCACTTTCCCTTAAGCCCTTGTAGAGAAGTATCAATCTGCAATGACACTGATTCTGCCGTAAAATTATTAATAACCAGCACTCGCTCATTGCCAAGTGTTCGCTGATAAGCAAACACTTTTTTATGATCGGCAAACAGCGCCTGATAATCACCATAAACCATCACCGGCAGCTCTTTGCGTAACTGGATCAGTTTCTGGTAATGGTAAAAAACCGAATTGGGATCACTTAATGCCGACTCCACATTTATCTCATTGTAATTCGGGTTAACCTTAAGCCAAGGTTGCGCCTCGCTAAAACCAGCATTCCTTGTTTTATCCCATTGCATAGGGGTACGGGCATTATCCCGGCCATTTTCATAAATGCCCTGCATCATCTCCTTATGAGGCACACCCGCGGCGACACGCTCCTTATAAAGATTAAGACTTTCAATATCCTGGTAATCAGCAATGGAATCAAACTGCACATTGGTCATGCCGATCTCCTCACCTTGATAGATATAAGGTGTGCCTTTCAGGAAATGTAATGCCGTCGCCAGCATTTTCGCCGACGGCACACGATAATGTTCCGGATCACCGTATTTTGAGACCACGCGTGGCAGATCATGGTTATTCCAGAACAGAGAGTTCCAGCCACTGTCTGCCAACTCAGTTTGCCATTTGCTGATCACCTGCTTAAATTTCACTAAGTCAAAGGGACGTGGCTTCCATTTGCCTTGTTCGGGATCAAAGGTAATAGTGATATGCTCAAACTGGAAGACCATGGATAACTCTTTACGGGCCGGATCGGAATACAATTTGGCAATCTCAGGGGTCGCACTCCAAGTCTCGCCAACAGTTAGTACATCACGGGCGCCAAAGGTTGCCTTATTCATCTCCTGTAATAAAGGGTGTAAACGTGGACCATTCACCATTATCTGCTTATCTACATCTTTACCGATCAAGTCAATCACATCCATTCGAAAACCGCCAATCCCACGATCCAGCCACCAGTTCATCATATCGTGGACTTCCTGCTGCACTTTAGGATTCTCCCAATTGAGATCCGGCTGTTTTTTAGAGAACTGGTGAAAATAATATTCGCCTGTCTGCTGATCAAATTCCCAGCCGCTGCCGCCAAAATAGGAGTGGAAATCATTAGGTGCCGAGCCATCTTCATTGGGCTGACGCCAGATATAATAATCCCGGTAAGGGTTCTCTTTAGACTTTCTTGCTTCAACAAACCATGGATGCTCATCACTGCTGTGATTAACCACCAGATCCATCACTATTTTGATATCGCGCTTAGCCGCTTCGGCAATCAAGCGTTCCATCTCCTCTAAGGTACCAAATTCCGGAGCAATATCCTGATAATCGGAAATATCATAACCATTATCATCCATCGGCGACTTAAACACTGGCGATAGCCAAATCACATTGATCCCCAACTTTTTGAGATAATCTAATTTGCTGATAATTCCGGCCAAATCACCCATGCCATCATTATTGGCATCCATAAAACTGCGTGGGTATATTTGGTAAACCACGGCATCATGCCACCATTTTTTATCTAATCTCTGTATTGTGCCAGCACTACTCTTTGTCTCAGCTATCATCGCTATTGCCCTTGAAAATAATCTAAGTAACTCATCTTGAATAGACAGCATCATAGACAACAGTGAACATAGAATGAAATGTCATTTCTCATTTTATTCATAGAAAAAATGCATACCACTTAGAAAAAAGTGACTTTTGATAGAATTTTCCGCCCATTATTCACCTCAAAGCGATTGAAAAATGTGACCTGG
>JBFGZH010000179.1:0-5637 GCA_041586895.1 Psychromonas sp.
ATAAAAGGCCGTGAATATCGCAAGTTAGAAAAGAGCTTAGGCATTGCTCAACGCGCTAAGAATAAGCAGCGTGCCAAGGCAATACATGCAAAGATAAAAAACCGAAGATTAGATACGCTGCACAAATACAGCCGCAAACTGGTTAATGAGAATGGGGCTATCTTCGTTGGTAACGTAAGTAGTCAAAAACTGGTAAAGACTAAAATGGCGAAGTCTGTTTTGGATGCCAGCTGGTCTACCTTAAAAACACTATTGGAATATAAAAGCGCTCACGCTGGTATTGTTTTTGAAGAAATCAACGAATCGTACACCACCCAAACCTGCTCATGTTGCGGCTCCCGCCGCAACAGTCCGAAGGGTAGAGCAGGACTTGGAATAAGAGAATGGACTTGTGAGTGCGGTGTCACTCATGACCGCGATATAAATGCGGCCAAAAACATTCTTGCGCTCGGGCATGAGCGTCTAGCGGTAGGAATCCCCCACTAAAACCTTTGATTTAGTGGAGGGAGGATGTCAAGGGTATAGTTAAGCCGTTATAAGTAAATCAATAAAGCATAGGAAGGTCATTGTGGCAGTTAATAAGCAGGCGTTTATCACTCACAGTCAAGCAGGCTATGCTTATGTAGCTTTTTTATGGTCGCGTTGCCGACAGGACAATATCAAGGTTCCTGCCGGCCATTTAGCCTATGTGACTTTATTATCCTTAGTGCCTTTTTTAGCGGTGATCTTCTATATGTTATCTGCTTTTCCGATGTTTTCGGAACTGAATGAGATTATTGAAGATCTTATCTATAACAACTTTGTACCGACATCCGGCGCTGCCATTAAAGTGCATATCAGCGGCTTTATTGAAAATACGCGAAAAATGAGCATGATGGGGGTTGCTTCGCTGATTGTGATTGCCTTACTGCTGATCTCTACGATTGACCAGACCATTAACCGTATCTGGCGCTGCACTCATAAACGTTCTCTGGTACAGGCGTTTACTATCTATTGGACGATTTTAAGCCTCGGGCCGATTATTATCGGCGCCAGCATTGCCCTAAGCTCTTACCTTTTTGCCAGTTTTCAAGAGGTCGGCTTTCTTTCATTGCGGCTGCGCTTATTGAGCCTGATGCCCTTTATCTTTACCTGGCTGGCATTTGCCGGTGTTTACACTCTGGTGCCTCATCAGCGGGTCGGGTTCCGTTATGCATTGCTTGGCGGCTTGGTGGCCGCTCTGCTGTTTTCTTTTGCGACCGATCTTTTCAGTTTATATATTACCCATTTTCCTTCCCAGCAGATTATTTACGGGGCGCTGGCGGTGATCCCTATTCTTTTTCTGTGGATCTATTTCAGCTGGCTGATCGTTCTAATCGGTGCGGAAGTGACGGCTACATTAGAAGAGTTTATGGGGCACAAGGAACGAATAACAGAACAGGGAGAAGGAATATGATTGCACTTATTCAGCGCGTGACTCATGCCAAGGTCGAGGTGGCAGGAAAAACAGTCGGACAAATAGCAGGTGGCTTACTGGTTTTATTAGGCGTGGAAAAAGGCGATGATGAGAAAAAATGCCAGCGCCTTGCACAGCGTGTGTTAGCCTACCGTATCTTTGCTGACAGTGAGGATAAAATGAATCTTAATGTACAGCAGGCTGGCGGCAGCTTATTAGTTGTCTCGCAATTTACCCTGGCTGCGGAAACCAAAAAAGGTAACCGCCCGGGCTTTTCCAACGGCGCCGAGCCTGGTGAAGCAGAGCGTCTTTACGAATTGTTTAATGACCATTGTCGAGGGGCAGGTATGGACGTGGAAACAGGCATCTTTGCCGCTGATATGCAGGTCAGCTCAAGCAATGATGGTCCGGTTACTTTTTGGCTGCAGGTCTAGGAGCTGTTTATCTTTCGTCGCCGTTCCTGTTGGAGGCTTTTATTTTTATTGAACTTGTAGCATAGTGGGTGGTCTGAGTTATTCACTGGTTATTGAAAGAGCGAGTCGCATGTTACCTATTAAGCCTATTTATCTGTTACTTAACTGCTTCTGTTTGATCTTCTCCACTTTTTTATCTGCTAATAGTCAATCTGAGCCTGATATGAAACCCTTTAAAATTATTAATAGCTCCATTACACAAAGCCCGAATGATGCGCGTCTTTATCAGGTGATTCAGTTAGCCAATGGTCTGCAGGTGTTATTAATATCCGATCCGGATTTAGAAAATAGCGCCGCCGCATTATCCGTGCCTGTTGGCAGTCAGCATAATCCCGAGCAGCAGTTAGGTCTGGCGCATTATCTCGAGCATATGCTGTTTTTAGGCTCGGAGCGTTATCCGACGATCAATGAGTACAGTAAATTTATGAGTCAGCATGGTGGTTATACTAATGCTTATACCGCGCAGGATCGCACCGTTTATGGTTTTGAGGTCAACGATGCTGTTTTGGGCGAAGCACTGGATCGTTTAGGCGATGTGATGCGCGCGCCTTTACTTGACCCCAAGTATGCCGACAAAGAGCGACATACGGTTAATGCCGAACATAAAACCTATTTTGATAACGATATGCGCAAGTTATATGCGCTGCAGCGTTACACCTTAAACCCGCAACATCCGATGGCGCGCTTTAGTACCGGTGATCTCAGCACCTTAGCAGATAAGCCGGGCAGTAAACTGCACAATGAATTACAGCGTTTTTTTGAGCGCCATTATTCAGCTAACCTGATGAAGGTCGCTTTAACCAGTCCGCGCTCGATCGCTGAGCTGCAGCAAATAGCGGCATTATATCTCAGTCAGATACCCAATAGAGAAGTACAACAGCCGCTGATTCTTGCTGAGATGTTAACGGCGAATGAATTAGCCTTAAAAGTTGAGATGAAGCCAACTGCCGATATTAAACTGCTGCAGGTCAATTTCTTACTGCCCAGCGTTAAAGATGAATATATGTATCAGCCCGGGGGTTATATCAGTCGCCTGTTAGGCTCGGATCATAGTGGCGGGCTGTCAGACTACCTGCAAAAAGCGGGCTTAGTTGAATCTGTAATGGCCGGTTTTCATGGCTCATATACCGAGCAGTATTCGCAGTTCAGTATCCAGTTTAAACTCACTAATGCCGGTTTACAGGCGCAGGATACTATTCTCGCCAGCCTGTTTGCCTTTATCGATTTGATTAAGAAGCAGGGCATTAACCAGTTACAGTATCAGGAGCTGAAAAAAAGTTTAGATACGCGTTTTCAATTTCTAACAAAACATGCCGGTTTTGATTACGTGATGGCGCTGGCCGCGAATATGCAGCTTTATCCGGCTCAGGACGTGCTGTTTTTCCCCTATCGCCTGGATGCCTTTAATGACAAATTTATTGCCCAGTTGCTCACTTACCTGACGCCGCAGAATAGCAGGATTTTTTCCTTAACGCCGCATGCCCAGGGAAGTCTGCCGATCCCTTATTATCAGGGCAACTATGCACGCAGCGCTATTCCGAAAGAAACACAACAAGCCTGGTTAGAGCAAGCGGCACAGATTGAGCTGCGCTTACCGAGCAGTAATGAGTGGCAGCCTGAAAACCAGGCTTTAGTGGCAAAAACAGACACTGAACAAGCTGTGCAGCTAATCAATAAGCCCGGCCATAGTGTGTGGTTCCAGCAAAGCAAATATTTAAATGAACCGAAGGCCAATCTGAAGCTGCAGCTCAATAATGATCTCGCCGATCAAAGTGCCAAGGCACGGGTAACGATGAGCCTGCTGCTCAATATGCTCAATAAGCAGTTTGCGGAACTCAATTTTGTGACTCAGGAAGCGGGCTTGCATTTTTCATTGAGCAGCGCCAATGGCCTGCTGATTAATATCTCAGGTTACAGTGATAAGCAGGACAGGCTGCTGCTAAGAATATTAACCGATATTAAAAATATGCATTTTACTGAACAGTCACTGTTATTAGCCAAGCAGGAGCTGCAAAGGCGTCTGCATAATAAATCAAAAATCAAGGCCATGGACCTGGCGCTGGACGGCTTTCGCCAGATAGTCCGTCAGCCGGCCTGGTCCGATGCGGCCTTACTTGCTGAAATAGAGGAGATTGAGCGCGCAGATATCGAGCAGTTAGTTAAACAACTGTTTGCCAAATCGGCTGTGCGTTTGTTAGCCCTGGGTAACTTAAGCCGTGAGCGAGTCTTGGCCGTGAATCGTGCCGTGGAAAAAATAGTCGCAGTTCAGCGCCAGCCGTTTTATAAGATCTCGCGCTTATATGCCGATCTTAATCAGGGCGCGTTAAATTATGCCCTTGCTTCACAGATGCAGGATGATGCGCTGGCAGCCATTTATCTGACCGATTTACAAGGCGATAAAGCGATTGCCACGGCTGAGCTGTTAAATAAGTTTTTACGCCCGGCATTTTACGATCAGATTCGCACCCAGGAGCAGTTAACCTATTCCCCCTTCAGTGCCAGCTTTGCGGTTAATGACCGTGTGGCATTCGGCTTATTTACGCAAAGCCCGGTTGCTAATAATGCACAGCTATATAGTCGTTTTACGACTTTTCTGCAGCAATTCAGTCATCTCTTAAATGCCCTGTCGGAGGAGAAATTTGCTGCCGTGAAAGCGGCGCATATTGCTAATTATTTAGCAAAACCGACCTCACTGGAAACTGAGTTTGCGTATCTGAAAAATGAATGGCTGAATATTAAACAAGAGATAAATCATAAGCAGGCTTATATTCAAGCGCTGCAGGAAGTGAGCTTAGAAGATGTGCAGCAGTTTTATCGCAGGGTGTTCCTGCAGGCACAAAACAGGCAGCAGATTCTGGTGCAGGTACAGGGTGAGAAATTCCGCAATGCCGCACGGTTAACCATCAAAGATGAAGTGCTCGTCAGCGATGTGGATCTTTTGTCTAAATAGTGGGAAGGGTGATGGGTAAAGAGTAAAGAGTAACGAGTGAATGGTAACTAATCACTCCGTTACCCTTAACTAATCACCCATCACTCATCACTCATCACCCATTACCCATCACTAATCACCCATTACCCATCACTAAAAATGCTATGCGGATTCCTCAGAATTTAATCCCAGAGCTGTTCTCGAAAATGCTTGCGGCACACTGATTGATAGCTTTCATTGCCGCCAATCTCGACCTGCGCGCCCTCTTTGACTGGATGGCCTTGCCCATCAAGACGTAACACCATATTCGCTTTACGACCGCAGTGACAGATGGTTTTTAACTCCACCAGTTTATCCGCCCAGGCGAGCAGATAATGGCTGCCGCTAAACAGCTCGCCCTGAAAATCCGTTCTGATGCCGTAACAGAGAACGGGAATATTGAGTTTATCGACGACATAAGTAAGCTGTTTGACCTGTGCTTTAGTTAAAAACTGTGCTTCATCAATTAGAATACAATGCTGTTGCTGCTGGCGATGCTGCTCTGCTATTAATTCGGCTAAATTATCCTCCGCAGAAAAGGTTTGTGCGTCAGTTTCAATACCCATCCGCGAGGCAACTTTACCCACCCCTGCCCTGTCATCAATAGCGGGCGTCATCACCAGACTGTTCATGCCGCGCTCGCGATAGTTATAAGATGACTGTAACAGAGAGGTGGATTTACCCGCATTCATGGTCGAGTAATAAAAATAAAGTTGTGCCAAAATGGGCTCCTTGCTGGCCATTGGAATTAATGGCGATGA
>JBFGZH010000180.1:0-5630 GCA_041586895.1 Psychromonas sp.
AGCTAATTGCGCGGCCCAGGCTTTGATCATGGTTTTATCTGTAGCGTATTTGCGAAAATCATAACGACGGATCACCTGGCGTAGTTTTGTATCTTGACGGTGTTTCAAGCCATACTCGTTAGCACGCGCCATTGAACTGAGCAAAGCGACACCTAGATAAAGATATTCCGGCATTTGTTTTGTTGCTCGATAACGTAATCGACTGCGCGCGTTGTTTTTATTGCGGTAACTTTTAATGCGCCTGTCGGCATAAGCCTGAATCTGCTTGGGAGTATAAACTTCGCTGGAAAATCGGTTGAGCTGGCTGGCAATGCGCGCCATATCTGACCAAACAGTTGCTGCATATTTGCTATCCTGGGTCTGACGAAACATTCTTAATCCGTAATGGCTGGCTTTGAAAGCGGGCAAGGTAAAGAGTTTACTTTCATAGGTCGTCCGGAGCAGTTGCGCATCCTCTTGAAAACTCGATGTTACCTTTTTCTGAGCGGTGACATTCTGCTCTGCAATGGTAAACGCGGTTTCGCTATTACCACTACCTGGGATCAGCGCTATCAGCGCCAGATAGATAAAAAGCGGCACAGCTTTCAGTAATAATTTCATATAAATTCCTACCTTGGGCAGAATAAATTAGGGACGCAGAACACGCGCTATCATCAGTAAAGTCAGAAGTAAGGTAAAAATCCAGTCTGCGTGATGGAATATTGAACGACTCAAGCCCTTACTATGCAGATTAGCGGCTATGCTTGTTAGTACCTTTTACACTTAATTTTGATGAGTTGAACTTTTAAATCACTATACGGAAATGACGATGAAGATTATTCTAACTGGCATCTTGCTAGCCATACTCACATCCTTGCCCTTATCGGCAGTTAGCCTGCCGGCTACAGACTCATCAATGGACAGTGCTGAAATCAAAGTGGCGATATTACTCACACCGAAGCAACGTTCACCCTATGCAGAAATTTTTCGGCAGTTTTCTAAAGAAAGCGGAATAAAAGTTACAACAGTGGCCAGAACAGATGCAGAATACAAAGCATATTTGCCGCTATGGCTGTTAGAGGGAAAAAACACGCCGGATATTATGTATTGGCAAGCGTCCAAACGGCTCTTTTATTATGCCGAAAAAGGTGTTCTTCAGCCCATCACCAAGCTTTGGAGTGAAAACCATCTTGATGAAAATTTTTCCCATGTTAAAAGCGCGGTCACTTACCAGGGTGATATCTATGCGCTTCCTTTTTCCTACTATCACTGGGGGCTTTTTTATAGAAAATCGCTTATTGAAAAATATGGTGGTGTGCCGCAGACCTGGGAGGATTTTATTGCGCAATGCGCAGCCATGAAAAAGGATGGCATTATTCCCATTGGTATAGGGACAAAAAACAGTTGGCCAGCCGCCGCCTGGTTTGATTATATTAACCTTCGCATCAATGGTTTGTCGTTTCATCAGCAGGTACTTACCGGTCAAATATCATTTTATGACCCACGCCTGCAAAATGTCCTGTTTGAATGGAAAAAACTGATAGACAAAGGATTCTTCAATAAAGATCATAACGCGTTAGCCTGGGATGGCGTGCTGCCGAAATTTTATCGGGACAGAATTGCATTTACCTTAATTGGCAACTTTGCGGTCAGTAAATTTCCTAAAAGAAGGGTTGCAGAGATTGGTTTTATGCCTTTTCCGAAAATCAAGGCTATTCCCTCCTATGAAGAGGCACCGATGGATGTCTTTATGATCGCCCGGAATACTAAGAACTTAAAAGCAGCAGAGCTTTTTATCAAGTTTATGGCGCGTGCCGATATTCAAGCGCAGCACAATGAATATCTTGGTTATCTTCCCCCTAATAAATCAGCGAACGTGGGGCAAGATCCCTTTACTCAAGCCGGGGTCAGCCTGCTTAAACAGGCTGATGGAATGACACAGTACTTTGATAGAGATACCTTACCTGCATTTGCTGCAAAAGCCGTTCCTCTTTTTGCCGAGTTTATTAATACGGGCAATCTGCAGGAAATAACTGAAAAGCTCGAACAGGCCAGACAGGAAGCCTTTTTGCATTAGAATAAACGGCAGTTATTATGGCGTTTTAAGCGTAATTAAATGATGGAACAACAGATGAAGACTAGGTGTAAATGGTGCGGCGAAGATCCTTTATATGTTGCTTACCATGATCATGAGTGGGGAGTTCCTGTCCATAATGACCGGCTTTTATTTGAATTCCTTATTTTAGAAGGCGCTCAGGCTGGACTGAGTTGGCTGACAATTCTGAAAAAACGCGATAATTACAGGAGGGCATTTGCTTCCTTTGATTGTAAAACAGTGGCTAATTATTCAGTAGAGAATATAAACAGTCTTTTAGCCAATCCAGGTATTGTGCGCAACCGTCTCAAGATCGAATCGGCGATCAAAAATGCACAAGCTGCTATTAAGATACAAGAGGAATTCGGTTCATTAGATAGCTATCTATGGAGATTTGTTGATGGCCTGCCTCAGGTCAATAACTGGCAATCGGTGACGGAGATTCCGGCGAAAACAGCAATCTCCGAGAAAATGAGTAAGGATTTAAAGAAGCGTGGGTTCAACTTTGTTGGCCCAACGATCTGTTATGCATTTATGCAGGCAATAGGTATGGTCAACGATCACACGACGGATTGTTTTCGTTATAAGCAGATTAAGTCCGCATATTGAAATTAAAGGATCCTTATAGCAGCCGGTTGTAAAAGAGCATAGGATGAAAACATCCCATTACCTGTATTCTTAACGGTCAATATTACTTTTTAGCCATAAAGACTAAGGCAATCCCGCCAAGAATAAGCAGTGTTGCAAGAAATAGCGAATAGCTAAGCGCCTCGTTTAATAACACTGTTCCTCCAATAAGAGCCAGAGCAGGTACCGATAGCTGCACGATGGAAGCCTTTAATACCGAAATGCTCGGTAATACAGCATACCATATAGCATAACCGCCGCCGGAAGCAACGGCGCCAGATAATATGGCTAACCCTGCGCCTTCGCTGGTTATTTGCTGCCAATCGAGTAGCCAGGGGCTTAACCCTATTGCCAGTAGCGAGGCGCCGACAAAACTCTCTGATACAGAGCGTATGGCTGAGCTTGTGCGCTTGCCAAGTAAGGTGAAAATTGCCCAGCTGACCCCGGAAATCATCATTAATAATGTCGAATAAAGGTCCGGGCGGGTTGCACTGGGCAACAATAAATAAACAAAACCGCACAGCGACACGGCCATCCCCAGGTATTCCATCTTTGCTATTTTACTGCCGCTGCAGATATGCACAACAATCATAGTGAGCTGTACAGAAGTAAAAAGAATAAGCGCGCCAGTACCCGTAGCAATACTGATATAAGCAAAAGAGAAGCTCAGCGCATAGCTAAAGAGCAGCAATGCACCTGCGAGCTTTATTTTTAAATTATCCGGCTTGCTGTGGGGGGAGTCTGCAGCTGTTATTTTAAGAAGTACAAATAACACCAGTGCACCCGAGACCAGGCGTAAAAAAGTAAAAGAGCCGGCGTCAATGGCTGCATTTAATAATGCTAAGCGGCATAAAATAGAGTTGGCAGCAAAGGCGAGCATCGCCATTGCGGTTAAAAATAGCGTGTTATTGGTTAATTGCACAGGGCGCACCCGTAGTTTGTGATAGAGAGCATGGATCATAACAACAGGTCGATTAAAAACTAGATGATTTTTGGCTATCTTATATAGCAAAGACATATAACAGCACTGTAATTATCTATTACGGCAAGAAATTTTTAAATTTGCTGAAATAAATACTATGCATTGCCGGTCCTTGTGATGACCTTATTGTAAAAACCATATAACTATATCGTAAGAAACACTGGGTGAATTGTACTAACAATTTATTGCCCCTGAACTGCAACCTTTGGGCGAGAGTAACAGCCTGATGAGAACTTATTTTTGGAAGGTAGATAATGAATAAAAAAAGGCTACTACTGCTCGTCGTGCTTATGGCATTAATCAGTCTCTGGTTTGTGTTTGACCTTGGCCAGTACTTTACCCTTGAGCAGGCAAAGCAGCAGCAATTTGCACTGCAGGATACGATTGCCGAGCATCCTCTTCTTTCAAGCTTAAGCTATTTTGTCATTTATATTGTGGTCACTGCGCTTTCACTTCCCGGTGCGGCCATTATGACGCTGCTTGGCGCTGCTCTTTTCGGCTTCTGGTGGAGTCTGCTTTTAGTCTCTTTTGCCAGTTCCATAGGGGCAACCTTAGCCTTTCTGTTCAGCCGCTTTATTCTACGGGACTGGGTGCAGAGTAAATTTGGCGGGCGCCTTGCTCCCATTAATGAAGGTATCAAAAAAGATGGCGCATTCTACCTGTTTACTTTGCGTCTGATACCTATATTTCCCTTTTTTATCGTTAATCTGCTCATGGGCCTGACCCCTTTAAGCACGGCTAAATATTATATCGTCAGCCAGCTCGGCATGCTCGCAGGCACTGTGGTTTACCTGAATGCCGGCACTCAGCTGGGCAAAATTGAAACATTAAGCGCCATAGTGTCCACACCGGTGCTCGTGTCCCTGGTGCTGCTGGGGTTATTTCCGCTGCTCGCCAAATTTATAATGAATATTGTCAGTCAAGGTCGCGTATATGCCCAGTGGCAGCGCCCGCAAAGTTTTGACCAGAATATGGTGGTCATAGGGGCTGGCGCAGGGGGGCTGGTCAGCGCTTATATTGGCGCAGCAGTTAAGGCTAAGGTGACCCTTATCGAGCGGGAAAAAATGGGCGGGGATTGCTTAAATACCGGTTGTGTGCCGTCCAAGGCGCTGATCCGTGCGGCACATGCGATGACAGAAATCTCCCGAGCGCATGAGTTTGGTATAACAACCGACAAGCCGAAGGTGGACTTTAAGCAAGTGATGGCGCGTGTGCACAATGTGATTGCCAAGGTTGAGCCTCATGATTCAGTTGAACGTTACTCGCAGCTTGGTGTTAACTGTGTCAGCGGGAGCGCGAATATTATCTCCCCCTGGGAAGTGGAGGTAAACGGCGAGCGTATTACCACCCGCAATATTGTGATTGCCACCGGCGCGCGCCCACTGCTACCGAATATTCCCGGCTTGCAGCAGGTGAACTACCTGACGTCCGATTCCATCTGGTCATTAACCGAGCAGCCGCAACGTTTATTAGTGTTAGGCGGTGGGCCTATCGGTTGTGAACTGGCACAAAGCTTTAGCCGCTTGGGCAGTGAAGTTACCTTAGTGGAGATGGCGGAGCAGTTATTGATCCGTGAAGATGCGGAGGCTGCCGAGCTGGTTAGGCAGAGTATGCAGGCGGATGGCGTGAATATTCTCCTTGGCCATAAAGCGATGCGCTTTGAGTCTGTCACCGGCAACGATGGAAAGAATGTGCAGCGTGCTCACCTGGATATTAACAATAAACAAGTGATTGTGGAGTTCGATGCCGTGCTGCTGGCATTGGGCCGCGTGGCTAATGTGCAGGGGTTTGGTCTGGAAAAACTGGGGATCAGCACAAACGAGCGGGGAACGGTGCAGGTCAATCAATATCTGCAGACAAAATACGCCAATATTTTTGCTGTTGGTGATGTGGCCGGTCCATTCCAGTTAACCCATGCTGCCGCGCATCAGGCATGGTACGCCGCCG
>JBFGZH010000181.1:0-5569 GCA_041586895.1 Psychromonas sp.
ACCCACATCTCGCCAGTAAGGTTGATTGTCACTATCCGGCTCCTTAAAGGAATGAGCAAAGACATTATGCTCTTTAATAATTTGCGGAATAATATCATGGCCAAAATCATGACTGGAATTTGTATCGCCTCTGTCTTTTTCGAGCAGATCAAATAAAAAGTCAGCATTAAACACATAGTTGCCCATGGAAGCTAAACACTGCCCCGGCTTGCCTGGCAGTTCATTAGGAACTGCAGGTTTTTCATCAAAGGCAAGCACTTTATTATCTGCATCTACCGTCATGACACCAAAGGCACCGGCTGCTTCCTGCGTTTCCACTTCCAGACAGCATACCGTCATATCGGCATTTCTTTCGACATGCTGCGCTAACATCAGACCATAATCCATGCGATATACATGGTCGCCTGATAATACCAGTATATATTTAGGGCGCTCGGAACGAAGAATATCTAAATTTTGATATACAGCATCGGCAGTTCCCATATACCAATCATCACCGCTACGTTGCGATGCCGGTAAAACTTCCACAAACTCGGATCTATCTGCCTTAAAGCTTCCCCAGCCACGGTTAATATGGCGAAGTAACGAGTGTGATTTATACTGTGTTGCCACACCAATACGGCGAACACCTGAATTGATGCAATTTGATAATGGGAAATCAATAATACGGAATTTACCACCGAAATAAACTGCAGGCTTCGCCCGCCAATCAGTCATTTCAAACAGTCGACTCCCTCGACCACCCGCTAAAACTAAGGCATAAGTATCTTTCGTAATATTACTAATAAACCTATCTTTATTATGCGCCATAAATGTATCTCTTATTCTATTTTAAATTCTAAAAAAATTAAAAGGCATTTTATCTACAAAAAGTCAACTCATTAATTTAATTCGCTAATATATATATATAACAAATATAGCTAATACTATTAATATAAATTTGTATTTATAAAAAACACCAATTAACGCGCCTATGGGGAAATGGATGCAGCTCACCACTTCAAACCAAATTATAATACTCGTTGTCTTTAATACTTGGTCTCGGACCTGTCTTATATGCCAACTGTTAAGCCAGCCAGTTATAGGCTGCTTTTATTACAAATAACCAGTATTAATCCATTATTATCTAGCTATTAGAGACAAGTCTCGTAAGAAGCAGTTCCAAATTATCAATGTTCAAGCGTCGTTTCAATGCATTAGTTTAAAATTATGATTAACATATGTGGAATTGAGAACAAACTCACAAATCAAAATTTAATTATCACAAATACATCATGGTTATTTACTGAGGCAGTAAAAATGGACGTTCGCAAAAAATAAAACAAGATCAACCATAATACTATTATGATATTTACATCAACCTACAGAAGAGCATGTCTTAAGATGACTTAGATATCTGGGCATGCTTCGGAGATAAAATGAATAAACAAGCACAAAAATCAGCTCAAGAACTCCTTACTTTTATAGATAAAAACCCGGTATCATACTTTGCAGTTGCAAATATTGTAAAAGCGTTACAAGACAATGGATATCGCAGCCTTAATGAGGGGAAAAAGAGAAACTTGAACCTGGTCACAAATATTATGTACAAAGAAATAATAACGCCCTGATCGCATTTCAACTGGGCAGTAACATGCCCTGGGAGACAGGCTTCAACATTATCGTGTACAGGGATAGCTGAGTTTAATCACTGAAAACTGCAAGCACTTTCTCCTTCCAAACATAACGCTTCTGTCTACTATAATTTAAGTGGAAGTTTAATGCGCATACCCTAATTTTAATTAATAGAGATTTGCATCATGAGTGCAAGCATTTTCCTTGAAAACTTCAATTTCATTATTCAAGCTCTGGGCGGCCTCGGGCTTTTTCTGCTTGGTTTAATCATTATGATGGATGCGCTGCGCGCTTTAGCCGGCGATACGGTCCGGGCTGCCATTGTGCGCTTTACCAAGTCACCTTTAAGCGGCGCTATTAGCGGTGCTATCGCCACGGCTGCTTTACGCTCCTCGAGTGCAATAACGGTGACTGCCGTCGGCTTTGTCGGTGCCGGATTAATAGGTTTCTCAGAATCGTTAGGCATTATATTTGGTGCCAATGTCGGCACCACGCTTACCGGCTGGATAGTCGTACTGCTTGGCTTTAAACTGCAACTTGAAACAGTGATGACATTGTTGTTACTGCTTGGTGCACTGCTTCGCCTGTTAGCAAAAAATAAATTAGCGACTGCTGGATATGCGCTGGCAGGGTTTTCACTTATTTTTGTCGGTATTGCTATGATGCAGCAAGGTATGGGCGGTTTTGAAGATCTTATCACACCAGAGCAGCTGCCTGCAGATACCTTTAGCGGCAGACTGCAGCTGCTTAGCTTCGGTATTGTGTTTACACTGATCACGCAATCATCGAGTGCCGGTGTGGCCATGGCGCTGACTGCTATTTTCTCCGGAGCGATAAACTTCGAACAGGCTGCCGCCCTAGTGATAGGCATGGATGTCGGCACCACGGTAACGGCTGCTATTGCGACCATAGGTCAATCACAGGAGGCCCGTAGAACGGGTTTTTCTCATGTCATCTATAATATAGTCACCGCCTGTTTCGCTCTGCTATTAATAACCCCTTTTAGCCTAATGGTTAGCACTCTGTTTCCACTGGCTCTGCGCGATAATCCGGAAATTTCGCTGGTCGCTTTTCATAGTTTCTTTAATTTATTAGGGCTGATTATTATTCTCCCCTTCACAAACAAGTTCGCTGCGTTGATGATCTGGCTGATACCGGAGAAACCCAGACTCTATAGCAACGCACTGGACAGGATATTACTACAGGAGCCGAGCATGGCGCTGACGGCAGTGCAAAACAGTGTACGCAAAGAAACCATCGCTTTATTAACCCATATCAATGCCATGCTTGGCGATAAAAACAGTAGAAAAGTAGATATTGTCCAACTGCAAAAAGCACTTAATAAAACGCATTCATATATTGACCAGATCTCACTGCAAAGCGAATCCGGTGCACAATGGCAACGACTGGTGGCGATGATCCACACACTGGATCATATGCAAAGGCTGCATGAGCGCTGCGAGGAGGAAGAGGATAGAGCAATCACGCTTAGAGATACTAAACTGTTTGTCAATGAAAAAGACATTATGATCCTGGGCATTACATCCATGATTAAAGCAATACAAACAAATGACTTACAGGCGATGCTCGAGCACGCCAACAGAACAAAAAAGCAGCTTTATAAACAGATCCGGCCATATCGGAAAATGATTATCGAGCAGATTGCCAGAGGCGAGCTGGATGTCCTTGTCGGCACAGGTTACCTGGAAGGCATACGCTGGCTACAAAGAGTCTCCTGGCACCTTATTCGCATCTCTCTTCACTATAAACAGGCAATTATTGCCGCTGGAAAGTGATAACCATCAGCAAAGTAAAACTTCTTACGAAGCTCCTGATAAATCCTCTGGGCGCTTGCTGTTTCTCTATACTATACTATGCATATGGCACCTTAAATCCGAGCGCGTTATGAAATATTGTCAGATAAGCTTACTCCTACTCTTCGCTTGCCTGCTCAGTGGCTGTGCAAATAATCCCTATGGTGACACCTATACCTTAAGTGATACGCAGCGTATTCAAAGCGTCTCTTACGGTACCATTATAAAAACTGACCCCGTCACTATTGAGGGGGAAGGCAATACGGTAGGCACTATTGCCGGTGCTGCTGTTGGCGGTATTTTAGGCTCGAAAGTCGGTGACGGCAGCGGCGCGCAAATAGCCACTATCGCAGGCGGTATTCTCGGAGGGGTGACGGGCAGTCAAGCAGCGAAAAGTATCACCACGCGCAATGGGGTCAATCTCACTATTAAACTGGACAACGGCAATACTATTGCCGTTGTCCAGGAAGTTAACCCTAATATGTTATTCCGGATAGGGCAACGCGTACAGCTCAATAGACAGGGAAATACTGCCCGTGTTATCCCGTTAAACTGAGCAGATCTTCGCAACAATATTTCAGATTTAATAACAATCATGCTCTGCACTGCTGACATGTTCCGCTAAAAGAGAATATTTAGCTGAAGCAGGCAGTGCAAATTGCTAACATATGCTCTGGACATATTATTACAGAGATACAATGGCAAATTTCAAAACCCACTTTAATGTCGCGACGATCAGCACGGGCCTGGCATCGGCAACACTTTTCTCAGCAACACATATCGACTTCAATAGCGCCCTTTGGCTATGGTTTTTAGGGACTATTGGCGGCTTATTACCCGATATTGATGCCGACAACTCGACATCACTGGATACTATCTTTGCCATGTTGACATTAACCACGGTGCTGCTTACCCTGCGCTATATGGCGACACAGTACTTTGCTGAAATCCGCTTGATTGAATTGATTGCCACCGTTTTAGTGGTTTACGGAGCCATGCGCTATATTATCAGACCACTATTTGAAAAGACCACCATTCATCGCGGCAGTTGCCATTCTCTGGCTTTTTTACTGCTCTGCGCCCTTGCAACCACACAGCTGACCTGGAAATTAAGTGCCGGTCATGTCCAACACCCGGATATTCTTGCCTGGTACTCAGGAGGGTTTATTTTTCTTGGCGGATTTATCCATTTACTGCTAGATGAAATATACAGTGTCGATTTACTCAATGTAAAAATTAAGCGCTCTTTCGGCAGCGCCATGAAACTGGCCGATTTCAACCAGAAAGGCTTAACATTACTGCTTATTATTGCCATTATCGGACTGGGCTATATCGCCCCATCACCCGATAATGCCATTAACAGCTTAACAAACTGGTCAAAGTTGCAGCTTTAGAATAGATGGCTTTAAGGCTGATGAGATGAAACAGCATCAGCCTCAATTTACAGATAGTATTGCAACTTTACTCCACCAGCTCAGCCCAGGTCATGTAGAAAGTCTCAATAGTGCCGTCGCCATGATAGTCGGCCTCAACCTCAATATTAACACCATCAGCGCTGGTAAGACGCAGCGTGCTATTATTTGCTCCCGTAATTAGCAGCTCTACGCGAGCAGGATCGCTTTCCACCGAACCCTCGAAGGTGATGCGCATTTGATAGTTAATCCTGCCTTGAAACTCGCTGCTGTCAAGATCTCCGCTACAGTCATATATCCAGGTAGCCGGCGATGCACTGGCATCCATTGTATAACTGTGAGCAAAGTTGCTGAGTGATTGGCTTTCGCCCATGCTGCTAACCGTCAAGCTGTTCCCGGAAAGCGTGAGTTGCCTCGTGGAGGCCGTTATATCTAAAGTGATGCCAATATCCCCATTGAAAATCGCTTCTTCGCCCATTTCCCACACCCTCAAGTTAGTAAACTGCACCGTCATATCGATATATAATTCATTGACTGCTAAATCATCAGTGAACTGCTCTATGGTGATCTGCATTTGTCCGTCAATCATGCCACCCTCACCGTTATCACAGTCATCCGCGTCAAGGGCAATCACATCGCCTGCCGCTAAGTTTTCTGTCCCCGCGAGCTCAGCGGATATGGTCAGCGAGCCCCCTGCTAAGCACAACTCTGTTTGTGATCCTGTAACAG
>JBFGZH010000182.1:0-5564 GCA_041586895.1 Psychromonas sp.
ACAAGCCTTGCCGGTTTTGCCAACAGCGTGCCTAACCCTTATGTTAAAGCCTCTGATTGGGGCTGGCAAATTGATCCGGTCGGCTTGCGCTACTCACTCAATGTTTTATATGAACGTTATCAGAAACCGCTGTTCATTGTCGAAAATGGCTTTGGTGCCATTGATCAGATGGAAGAAAATGGTGAGGTCAACGATGATTACCGTATTGCTTACCTGAAAAGTCATATTGAAGAGATGAAAAAAGCGGTCATTGACGACGGTGTTGACTTGATGGGCTATACCCCTTGGGGATGTCTGGACTGTGTTTCCTTTGGCACAGGAGAATATCGTAAGCGTTATGGTTTTATCTATGTCGATAAAAATGATGATGGCAGCGGCACCATGCAGCGCAGCCGTAAAAAAAGCTTTGCCTGGTATCAACAGGTAATTCAAAGTAATGGTGAGCTTTTATGATCACGCTTTATCAAAACTGAAATCCACGTTATGCCCACTCTGCTGTATGTTTTGAATATAGTCACCACGGGAGCTGTTGACTGTCGATATTGCAGCAGATTGGGTATGCCACTCTATAGAGCGTTTGCTCTGTAGAGTTTTGCTTTACTTTCAATTATTTTAGGAGAAAAAATGTTATCTGTTGTTGTTGATCTTGGTGGTACCAATATTCGTCTGGCGGTTTGTGAACCTGAAACCGGGAAGTTAAGTGAATTAAAAGAGTTTGCCTGTGCACAGTTTGCCACTCTTGAGGCTGCGCTGCTGCAATACTTTGCAACCCTGCAGGGTGAGGTTAAACACCTGTGTATCGGTATTGCCTGCCCGGTTGATAATGATCATGTCGTGATGACCAATTTAAGCTGGGAGTTTTCTAAACAGGCGCTTAAAGAACAATTAAAATTAGAATCCTTATATGTGATTAATGACTATACGGCCATCTCCTTAGCCCTGCCGTTTCTTTCTTCTGAAGAAAAAATACAAATCGGTGGCGGTGAAGCGCAAACCGATGGAGTAACGGCGGTATTTGGTCCGGGAACGGGACTCGGTGTTTCGCACATCATTAAACCGGCAGATAAATGGATAAGTTTAGACGGTGAAGGTGGACATGTAAGTTTCACCGCCAATACACGTGAACAGGCTGATATTTTATTCCTGTTACAAGAGCAGTTTGGTCATGTTTCCGCAGAGCGTATTCTCTCCGGGCAGGGGTTAGTCAATCTCTACCAAAGTCTTTGCTCTTTATCTGAACAACAAGCTAAATTTGAGCAGCCGAAAGAGGTCTCTCAAGCTGCGCTTAATGGCAGTTGTGCTATCGCCCATAGAAGTCTGCAGGTTTTCTGTCAGGTAATGGGTGGTTTTGCCGGTAACCTGGCGTTAAATCTCAATTGTACAGGTGGGGTTTATATCGCCGGCGGTATCGTGCCGCGCTTTGTTGACTTCTTCCAGGCAAGTGAGTTCCGAAGCTTTTTTGAAGAGAAAGGCCGTTTTCAAGATTACCTTGCCGCCATTCCTACATTTGTAATCACTCATGATAATCCCGGGTTACTGGGAGCCAGTGTTTATCTTCGTCAGGAATTAGCGACCAGCACATTGTAATCTTCAGGGCGGTTTTTCTTCCAGCAAGGCTGAATGAAAAACCGCCGCCATCTTTTTTGCATGCTATACTCACTGATTTATATCATCTTATTGGCACTGTGCGCTCAATATAACATGATGAAAATAGAGGAAATGCTTACGCAAGCATTAAAAACAGATAAGAGAACATCATGCCTAACGTTTTTTTTGATTTTATTGAACAAAAATTAGCTCCGATTGCCTCCTCAGTGAGCTCACAACGTCATATTAGTGCCATACGCGACGGCTTTATCAGTGCTATCCCGTTCATGATTATCGGTTCCTTTTTATTAGTGTTTGCCTTCCCGCCCTTTGCCGCGGATAGCAGTTTTGCGCTGGGCCAATGGTGGCTCGCGATCTCAGAGGAATATTTTCAACAGATCATCACCCCTTTTCATATGTCCATGGGTATCATGTCCTGTTATATCACTGCCGGCATCGCTTATAACCTTGCACAAGGCTATCGATTAGATGCTTTCCCGACAGCCATGCTGTCACTGATGACTTTTTTACTGATCGCCGCCCCGATAAAAGAGGGGATGCTACCAGGCACCTTCTTAAACGCCACCGGTATCTTTAGCGCAATTATTGTTGCTATCTATGTAACCGAACTGACACGTTTCCTGAAAGTCCATCATATCGGTATTAAATTACCTCAGCAGGTGCCTCATAAAATCCGTCAATCCTTTGATCTATTAGCTCCTGCATTCGTCATTATAATCACTATTTACCCTCTGAATCTCCTGCTTCTCGGGCAGTTTGATATGTTGTTGCCGGAAGCTATTATGGCGCTATTTAAGCCATTTATTTCCGCTTCCGATACGCTGCCGGCGATTTTATTTGCCACCTTTCTAGCCCACCTGCTGTGGTTTGCCGGTATTCACGGTGCAGCCATTGTCGGCGGCATTATGGCGCCTTTCTACCTGGTAAACCTGGGAATGAACCAGGAAGCATTAGCCGCAGGCAGCGAGTTACCAGCTATTTTTACAGAGCCCTTTTGGAGCTTCTTTATTGTTCTAGGCGGTTCGGGTGCAACCTTTGCCTTAGTGCTACTGTATTTACGCAGTCGCTCTGTATACCTGCGCTCCATCGGCAAGCTGAGTTTCGTGCCCGCTGTATTTAATATTAATGAGCCGGTGATATTTGGCAGCCCCATCGTGATGAATCCGGTTCTCTTTATTCCCTTTGTCGGTATTCCTATGGTTAATGCCACTATCGCCTACACAGCTGCGAGCACAGATTTAATCGGTAAAGTGATCTCATTAGTGCCCTGGACTTCCCCCGCCCCTATCGGTGCTTCCTGGAGCGCCGGCTGGCAGATGAGTAATGGCTTACTAGCCGTTCTTTTGATTGTTCTTGATTTAGCACTCTATTACCCCTTCTTTAAAATCTATGAGAAACAACTCGTGGCACAAGAGAAGACAGAGGCGCAACAATGATACTGACGCGAATTGCCAGGCGACAATCCACACCTTTTTCTGATCAAAAATGATGGTAAAATTCAATAATAATAATCACAAATATTACACAATTTCGAGCATGGCTAAGCGCTCAACAGCAAAGAGAGAAGGAAGTAAATGAGTACTATCGTTGATGTCTGCAAATTAGCTGGAGTATCTAAAACTACCGTCTCACGGGTCATAAATGGTACCGGGCAGGTCAAAAAATCAACCCGGGATGCGGTTAAAGCGGCGATGGCGCAACTGGGATACCGCCCGAATACTCTGGCTCAGGCCCTGGCGCGCAGTGAAACCAACAGTATTGGCCTGGTTATCTCTGACTATGAAGGTATCTACTTTGGCAATTTATTAAAACAGGCTTCCGCCAGCGCAGAGCAGGCACATAAGGAGCTGTTTATCACCGATGGACATAACGATTCGGAACGCGAATATGAGGCCATTCTCCAACTTCAGGATCGCCGCTGTGATGCCATCTTGCTGTATAGCCGCAAAATATCCATGGCGCAGCTGCAAACACTGAAACAGCAATTAACGGTTCCCTTGGTACTGATCAACCGCGAACTCAGCGAGCCTCTTTTTCATACCATCACCTTTGATCAGGGCGGTGCGGTAAAAACCATGCTCAATCACCTGATAAGCTACGGGCATAAAAAAATAGCCTGTATTACCGGCCCGCTCACTACCCCGACCGGTCAGGCGCGATTTGCCGCCTATCAGGAGGCGCTGAAACAATACGTCATTCCCTTTAACCCTAATCTTGTTAAACATACGCAGTATGGCCTGCAGGCAGGTTATGATGCCTGCCGGGAGCTGATCAACAGCAATATTGATTTTAGTGCGCTATTCGCTTTTAACGATGAGATGGCATTAGGCGCATTGAAAGCATTAAACGAGGCCGGTATCAGTGTACCCGAGCAGGTATCTATTGCCGGCATCGATAACAACCCGATGACCCAATTTTCCAGCCCGTCGATCAGCACCATTGATCTTCCGATTAAAGAGGCAATCAATCATGCCATTAATGTGGCACTCAATCTGGCGGAAGGAAAAACCTGCCCCTTTTCATCGCAATACAAGGGGACTCTGATTCAAAGAGATTCCATTTTGCCATTTCATTCCACGACAAACTGGCTGACATACTAAAAGGAGTAAGCTGTGATTAAGGCAATTATTTATGATATGGACGGCGTGATCGTTGACTCCGAGCCTTTTTGGCGGCAGGCCAAAATCAATGCCGTAGCGCGCTTCGGCGGTCATATTACTGAGCAGCAGACCTACCAGAGTACAGGTTTGCGAATCGATGAGATTGCCGAACATTGGATAGGTTACTGCGGTCTTGATCCCGCCTGTAAGCAAGCGCTTTGTGATGCCATACTCGATGAGGTGATCGAACAGATCAAGCATAACGGTAAACTGCTGCCGGGCGTACGCGAAAGCCTGCAATGGCTATCAGCAACGGAGCTTAAAGTGGGGCTGGCTTCCTCGTCTCCTTCGCGTTTAATTACTGCGGTCTTGAATATATTTAACCTGCAGCCCTACTTTAGCGTACAGGTTTCGGCAGAAAAATTACCCTTCGGTAAGCCGCATCCGCAGGTTTACCTACAAGCCGCCGAGCAGTTACAGGTTGCCCCACAGCACTGCTTAGCCATCGAAGATTCGGTCAATGGTTTGCTGGCTGCGAAAGCCGCGAAAATGACCGGCGTCTGTATTCCCGAACCGGGACAGGAAAACAATCCCAGCTTTGGCATTGCTGATTATCAGCTGACATCATTACATGAATTCATCAGCCCGCAGTTCAGTGAACTATTAAATATATCCCTGCCCAGCCTCTCTCCGGCATAAAAAACAGCCATATTCACTTTTGCATTTCTCGGCACTGGCCTGGCTGTTTAATTGAAGAAAGCAGTCCAGGCTTTGCCGCCCATAGCAGCGCCTGCGATTTTCTGCCGCTCTTTTGCCGTTTTGCTTACCGTGAGTCATACTAAAAAGAATTCCCCTGTTACGCCATTGGCGATGATAACAAATAAAAGCTGCATAGCGTTTTTATTGCTGCAAGGAAGTCAGGATGGTAAAAACAAACTCCATGAATGCTGACGCCAAGATCCAGGCGCGCAGCCAATGGCAGACCATCAAAACATTAAGCCATTATATCTGGCCTAAAGATCGCACCGACCTTAAAATTCGCGTGCTGCTCGCGCTGCTGTGTTTGGCTCTGGCCAAAGTGGTGAATGTCTATGTACCCTTTTTATATAAAATGGCCGTGGATGCCTTAACTGTCCCCTCGGCATCAGCCGATAATGCCGCTCTGGCCCTACCGCTGGGCATTATTATTGCCTATGGACTGGCGCGTGTTCTGCATCAGTTTTTTGGCGAAGTACGAGACTTCATTTTTGTTAAAGTTTCGCAGCACGCGCAGCGTATGATTGCCCTGCATACCTTTCAGCATCTGCATAGATTATCCTTGAGCTTCCATTTACAGCGGCAAACCGGCGGGCTCTC
>JBFGZH010000183.1:0-5552 GCA_041586895.1 Psychromonas sp.
CTGCCGCCATAAGTGCCGATGCGGCTGTCCTTCATAATCGTCAGGCGGCGTTCAATGGTCATGCCGCCGCCTATGCCATCGACCATATCGGTTAAGCCGTCTTCATGGAAACAGCCGGTGAGTAACAAGCTAAATAGCATGCTTAAAAAAACCGCAATGTCGGTGCTAAAGAGCTGCATTAGCAGGATAAACAGAGATCCGCACAGCGCGCCGAGTAACAGGCCGACTAAGGGAAAGTAGCGACCCGCTTGATTCATGCGCTGACTGGAGTAGGGAACAGTGCTGCTTATCGGAATGCGCGAGAAAAATCCCAAGGCCAGCAGAAACAGCTGCAGCTGATACTTGGCATCGTCCTGGCATCGTCCCCAGCCGCGCATTACACAGTGACTCCGGCGCTTTCAAAGCTGGCCATATTGTTGTAGAACTCAGCCGCCGCTCGGATTAGCGGCACGGCAAGCGCGGCACCTGTTCCCTCGCCGAGTCGCAGCGACAGGTCCAATAGCGGCTCAGCCTGCAGCAGATCCAGTAATATCTTATGTCCCGACTCCTGAGAGCGGTGGGCAAAAATCATATACTCGCGGCAACCCGGTGCAATTAAAGTGGCCACATAGGCCGCGCAGCTGACAATAAAACCGTCCACCAGCACGGCGGTTTTACGCTCGTAAGCCCCTAAAAAGGCGCCGACCATTTGTACCAGCTCATAGCCGCCCACTTCTGCCAGTACTTGCTGAGGCGTCGCCCCCTGGCATCGTGATACGCCCTGGGCGACCACGGCTATTTTTTTCTGCAGCTGCTCAGGGCTAATGCCTGTTCCCAGGCCGACACACTTTTCCACTTCTCGTCCGGATAAAGCAGCTAAAATGGCCGAGGCGCTGCTGGTGTTGCCGATGCCCATCTCTCCGAACATCACTAAGTTGCTGCCGTCGGCAATGATCTTTTCTACTAGGGATTTACCCAGCTCAATCCCTTGCTCTACCTGCTGCGCACTCATGGCCGCCTGGCTGGCAAAATTATGGGTACGTGTCCCTAATCTCTGGCTGATGAAATCTGCATTATCAGTTGCAACGGGAAGCAGAATGCCGGTATCGACTACTTTCAGGCGAATATCGTTAACGCGGCAAAAACAGTTGATGGCAGCGCCGCCGGCTAGAAAGTTTAATACCATCTGCTGGGTGACGGCGCTTGGCGCTATGCTGATCCCTTCGTCGGCAATGCCATGATCACCGGCAAAGAGAATGGCCGTTGGCTGGATAATGTCGATCTGGGTGACCAGTTTCCCGGCATTGACGCTGTGAATAAGCGCCAGTTTCCGAGCGATATTCTCTAACTGTCCAAGCGCGCCAAGCGGTTTGGTTTTCTGATCGATGCGTTGTTGAATTTGTGCTGCATAGCTTTCTTTGCACATGTGCTTTCCCTATTTCATTATATGAGGTGCAATAGTTTTGTTGTTCGAAGCTGTCAGAAAGGCGGTGGCCTTGCAGAGTTGTTGAGCAACAAAGAGTTTCTTTGGCTCGCCACCATTACGTTATACCCATCTAGGTATTAGCCCGTTCCAGTTAAGCCGACCCGCTTAATGGACAGTGACGTACTTTATGCTGGTATCTGACTCGTGTTTTTAGTTTCTAAAAACAGCACAGTTGCGGGGGCAGTGCAGGCTTTTCCTGCTTCCCATTTAAGCTTGTTTTTATGAACAAGCACATAAAGAAAAAGGAATTATAGGTAAATGCGGCATGCTGTCAACCAGAGGGAAAGGGGATGAATAAGCGCAAGAGGCTGACCGCGAAAAGGTCAGCCCCTGTTTATCTTCTTTTAAAGAGTATCCGCTGATTTCTGACGCCGCTATCTGGGCGGTTTACCCGACCTCGTGATTACTGGCGCCCAAAGTCAGAGTATTTATTGATTATTTAACCCAGTGCTTTGGGAATCCGCCCTATTGGGATAAAAAATAACCTTAGTATGAGATTTATCAAAGATTATCCCAGTCTATCTCATCCGCAGTGACGCGCTCATTGGCGATGTAATGCAGATAATCGGCGCTTTTTATGGCTGTTTGCGGCGTCGGGTTTAAGTGCATATTGTCGCCATTTTTAAATTGGCTGAGGCCGATCACTATCATTCCCTTGTCATTTTTAAGCCGGGTAAATATTTTTCCGAAGGTCAGTGCGTGCTGCAGTTGTGGAACGCGCAGGCAATACAGGGTGGCGCCATTGAGTGTCGAAAACAGGCACTCTGCGACCTGGCTGGAGCCGGGATCCTGCATGGATCTGACCATCATCTGTGCGCTGCTGTCGACGCTGCACTCTATCTGCGGGCAGTGGGTTTTTAACAGATCAGCTTTGCTGCGCTCGAAGAAATGCGCGGAAATATTGGCGTCTTTGCTGGCATAGGTGGCAATGCTCAGTGCAATAGACAAAGTTTCATCGTCGGATTTACCGTCAATAATGATCCGTTCCGCCTTACTCAAGGCAATCCGCCGCAGCTCCTGAGGGTCAGAAAAACTAGTCAGGCGGGCAAAAGAGAGATCATCAATTTCAGGAAAAGGATTGTCCATCATCTCAGTGACACAGAGCAGGATTTGGCGTTTCTGGCGCTTTTTATCGCCGAGTATTAATTTGACCACCTGCTCGGTTGAATGTTTGTCCCAGCATAATAATAAAATATGCCCGCTGAAGTGAGAGAAGTCATTGCTGCCGTTCATATTAGATCTCGCTATATTGATAAACAATTGGGTGACTTTACCGATAAAGGTGGCAAAGACGATCAAACCTGTGGGTATCTGAAAAAAAGAAACAATGGCTTTGCCTGTGTCTGTTACCGGGCTGAAATCCCCAAAGCCAACGGTTGAGACCACCACAATATTGTAATAAAGAAATTGTAACGGGTGTTGAATTAGTTCATTTTCACCGGCAAGCACAAATAACAGATAGGTAATAGCCGCCTGCGCTATGACCAGAAACAGCATCACCGGCCAGGTTAACTGCCGGGTGAGACGATAAATGTATTTTTTGAACCTGTGTGAAATGATCATAAATCAAGCGTCCTTAGGGCTTTCCTGTTGTGATAAAAAGAAGCGGTAAGCCAGATTATCGGTTTCATCTTTATAGTTATAACCCAGCGCATTGAGATGCTCGGTAAAGGCTTCGATATTTTCGCTCAGTTCAAAACCCGCCAGTACCTGCCCATAAGCGGCACCGTGATTACGATAATGGAAAAGGGTAATATTGGCATGCGCGCCGAGCATATTTAAAAATTTAAGCAGCGCATTGGGATGCATGGGAAACTCAAAGCTGTATAGACGCTCTTTTAAGTTACTGATAGGCGCGCCGCCGACCATATAGCGCACATGCAGCTTGGCCATTTCATCATGGCTTAAATCGGCAACCGAGTAACCGGCCTGGCTGAGTTTTTCGCTCAGCGTCAGCAGTTCATCATGTCCCTGCGGTGTTCTGATGCCGACAAAGATATTGGCGGCTTTACGTGAATTCAGGCGATAGTTAAATTCCGTAATGGCCCGTCCGTCCAGTTGATTGCAAAAGGCTAAAAAGGCACCCTGTTCTTCTGGAATAGTAACCGCAAGTATGCCCTCTTTCTGCTCACCCAGTTCGCAGCGCTCGGAAACATAACGCAGACTATGAAAGTTAACGTTAGCACCGCTTAAAATGGCCGCAAGACGTTCATCCTGCAGTTTATGGGTGTGGCAATATTTTTTTAATCCGGCCAGCGATAAAGCACCGGCAGGCTCAGAGATGGCACGTGTATCTTCAAAGATGACCTTCATGGCGGTACAGATCTCATCGCTGCTGACAGTGATCACCTCATCAATATACTGCTGGCAGAGGCGAAAGGTTTCACTGCCGATGGTTTTAACGGCAACGCCATCGGCAAATAAGCCAACTTTATCCAGGGTGACCGGATGGCCGGCTTCCAGCCCGGCCTTTAAACAGGCGGCATCTTCAGGCTCTACGGCGATAATTTTTATATTAGGTAAAAGTTGTTTGATATAAACGGCAATACCGGCCGCGAGTCCGCCGCCTCCGACGGGCACAAAAATTTTATCGAGATGGACATTTTGCTGTAATAACTCTTTGCCTATGGTGCCTTGCCCGGCGATAACATCGGGATCATCAAAAGGGTGGATCAGGGTATAACCATGCTCTTCGGCAAGCTGTCGGCAATAGTTGCTGGCCGCATCAAAGCTGTCACCAAAGAGCACCGCCGTTGCCCCTAATGCGCGTACTGAATTGACTTTAATATCCGGGGTGGTGCAGGGCATGACAATGGTCGCTTTCAGTCCCATCAGCTTGGCGGACAGCGCAACCCCCTGGGCATGGTTGCCGGCAGAGGCGGCAATTACGCCGCGCTGTTTTTGCGCATCACTCAAATTGGCCAGTTTGTTATAAGCACCGCGCAATTTAAAGGAGTGCACCGGCTGCAGATCTTCACGTTTTAAGAAAACCTGGTTATTTAAACGCGCCGATAGTTTATTCAGCGGTTGTAAGGGGGTCTCAACGGCTGCCTCATAAATAGGAGCAAGCAGGATTTTCTTTAGGTATTGTGCTGCCGATAACTGGGTCATATCTCTCTTAATTTCCTATTTAGTCTCTGTGGTAGTAGCAAATAGCTCGCCTAAGCGTGTGACTGAGCCGGGCTGTAGGGCATCTGTAAAATTAACGGTATTTTTCGGGAACAGGGCGACAATGGTGCTGCCCAGTTTAAAGCGGCCCATCTCCTGCCCTTTTGCCAGGGTGATATCCTGCTCGCTGTAATCCCAATAGCGAATTTCTTTGTCAGCTGCCGGCGCAATAGTGCCGCCCCAAACCGTTTCTATGCTGGCTACTATGGTGGCGCCGACTAAGACCATGGCCATGGGACCGATGGCGGTTGAAAAGATAGCCACGGCACGCTCATTACGGGCAAACAGGTTGGGAACATTTTCAGCGGTGAGCGGGTTGACCGAGAAAAGATCGCCGGGAATAAAGACCATCTTTTCCAGTTTACCTGCAATCGGCATATGAATGCGGTGGTAATCCTTAGGTGACAGGTACACGGTAGAGAACAGGCCGTCATCAAAGGGCGCGGCAAGATCATCGCGTCCGCCAAGCAGCTCGCGTAAACTAAAGTCATGGCCTTTGGCCTGAAAAATGCGCCCGGCTTTAATTTCACCTAACTGGCTCACTCTGCCGTCAACCGGCATAATAATATTTTCTTCGCCTGCCACCAGCGGGCGTATGCCATCACGCAGTTCGCGGGTAAAGAAATCATTAAAAGTTGCAAAATCAGCGGGATCCGAGTGCTTCGCTTCACTCATATTGACCTGGAATTTTGTGATAAAAAGTTTAATCAGCATGGTCGTCAAGGGACCTGCCTGCGCCGCTGCTAATTTACCGACTAAACGAGACACAAGGTGTTTGGGTAAAAGATACTGGCCAATAATTTTAAGCTGGTTAATCATAAGATTCTCTCTTGGTTATTAAAACGCATATTAATAAGTATTCGGGTTACGATTGCGTGCATTTTTGGCATCATCCATGGTCTCGAGAATGCGCAAGAAG
>JBFGZH010000184.1:0-5504 GCA_041586895.1 Psychromonas sp.
GGGTGGTGAGTTGTTGGTGCCTGCCATGTATTAATCGCAGTTAATACATGGCAGTGCTGTTTTGGTAGACAGTCATCATCGACATTATTCAAAAACAACGGTGCGGTTAGCATAAACAAAGACTTTATCGTCTAATACCTGCTGCAGTGCGCGGCTTAATACTGACCGTTCAACATCACGGCCGGCTTTGGCAAGATCTTCAGCGTTGTAAGCATGGTCAATATGCGCGACATCTTGCGTAATAATAGGACCTTCATCGAGATCATTATTAACAAAGTGTGCCGTTGCACCAATGATTTTCACGCCGCGGTCAAAGGCCTGTTGATAAGGGCGCGCGCCGATAAAGGCCGGCAAAAATGAGTGGTGAATATTAATCAGTTTGTTTTCATAGGCGGCCACAAAGTCAGGCGTTAAGATGCGCATATATTTCGCCAGAATGACATAATCAGGTGTGTAGGGGGCAATCGCCTCCAGGACTTTCTGCTCATGCTCTTCACGCGACAGGCCTTCATGGCTGACGGTGTGATAGGGAATATTAAACTTAGCAACTAAATCTTCAAGTACGTCGTAATTACCGATAACAGCAGCAATTTCAACATCAATACCGCCGTAGGTGCTCTTCATTAAGATATCACCCAGGCAATGCGCTTCTTTAGTCACTAAAATAACGATGCGTTTGCGCTGCTGGGAAATTAATGAACGCTTTGAGCCTTTTGGCAGGCTAAAGTCCAGATCCGCCAGTAAGGTCTGATCATTAAAATAACCTTCAATCTCGGTACGCATAAAGAAACGACCATGTTGATGATCGACAAATTCGTTATTTTTTACGATATTTAACTGGTGTTTTTGACAGATATTAGTGATCTGCGCAATCAGACCTTTGCTGTCCGGGCAATCAGTCAGTAGTGTTTTCTTTTCCATAGGTATCTCTGTTAGTTAGCGCAACATTTCTTGTATTTTTTGCCACTGCCGCAGGGGCAAGGATCATTGCGGGCTATTTTACCTGATTTTTGCTCAGGATAAATCTCACCGTCACAATAAAGCCACTGTTGATGATCTTTGACAAAATTAGAGCGTTCATGAAGACAAGCTAATTGACCATTATCGCTGAACCAGGCCTTAAACTCGACAAAGCCTGTTTTATCCAGCGTTTCTGTGGCCATAATCTGCAGGTTTTTCCAGTTGACGGTTTTTTCTGCTAATTGTGCAGGCGTTAAATCGCCCCGGTAATCTGCATGATAGGTAGCAAAAAGATAATCGCCCAATTGTAAAACATAGGCGCTAAAACGCGAGCGCATCAGTTGCTCACAGGTCTCCGGATAACTGCTTTTCTGGTGAAAGGGCTGACAGCACTGCTGATAGCTTAAACCGCTTTTACAGGGACAAGGCTGCTGTTTTAAATCCGTCATTCTATAAAGTTCACTTATAAAAAAAGCGTTCATGAGAACGCTTTTTTGTTTAATAAAAGATGCTAACAATGCAAGCGATTATTGAGCCTGGTAAGCATCATTGTGGATGCCGGCGGCACGACCCGATGGATCGGCATTTTTGGCAAAGCTTTCATCCCAGGCTAATGCTTCAACGGTTGAACAAGCCACTGATTTACCATGTGGAACACATTCAGCAGCACTATCAAGCGGGAAGTGCTCAGCAAAAATGCTGCGGTAGAAGTAAGCTTCTTTGGTATCCGGTGTATTGATTGGATATTTAAACTTAGCGTTGGCCAGTTGCTGATCCGTTACTTGTGTTTCAATATGCTCTTTCAGCGTATCAATCCAGCTGTAACCTACACCATCGGAGAACTGCTCTTTCTGGCGCCATAGCACTTCATCCAGCAGTTGACCGTCAAAGGCTTCACGAAGAATATTCTTCTCAATGCGGCCGTCTTTGATCATTTTCAGTTCAGGGTTGGTGCGCATAGCCACATCCAGGAACTCTTTGTCCAGGAAAGGTACACGTGCTTCGATACCCCAGGCAGCCATCGATTTATTGGCACGTAAACAGTCAAACATATGCAGTTTTTCCAGTTTACGGTTTAGCTCTTCGTGGAACTCTTTGGCGTTAGGTGCTTTATGGAAATACAGGTAACCGCCGAAGATCTCGTCTGCCCCTTCACCGGAAAGAACCATTTTAATGCCCATGGCTTTAATCTTACGTGCCATCAGGTACATAGGCGTTGATGCGCGGATAGTCGTGACATCGTAAGTTTCAATGTGATAAATCACTTCACGCAGCGCATCGATACCGTTTTGTACGGTAAAGATAATAGGGTGGTGAACCGTACCTAGTTCATCCGCTACCTTTTGTGCTGCGGCTAAATCCGGAGAGCCTTCAAGGCCGACGGAGAATGAGTGCAGCTGCGGCCACCATGCGCCGGTCTGGTCATCATCTTCAACACGTTGCTTGGCAAATTTTTGGGTAATTGCCGAGATAACGGAAGAATCTAAACCGCCTGACAGTAATACACCATAAGGAACATCACACATCAGCTGACGTTTTACAGAGGCTTCCAATGCCTGGCCGATTGCTTTTGCAGTGCCGTCATTGTCTTTTACCGCATCATAACTCATCCAGTCACGAACGTAGTATTTAGTCAGTTCACCGATTTCGCTGTCTAAGAAATGCCCCGGCGGGAATTCCTGTACTTTAGTACAAACAGGCGTTAATGCTTTCATTTCCGATGCCACGTAGAAGTTACCATGCTCATCCCAACCCATATAAAGCGGAATAATACCGATATGGTCACGACCAATCAGGTATTTGTCTTTTTCCTCATCATATAAGCAGAAGGCAAAGATACCGTTAAGATCATCTAAAAAAGCATTACCTTTTTCTTCATATAAACCAAGGATAATTTCACAATCAGATTTTGTTTTGAACTGGTAACCACAAGTCAGCTCTTTTTCTAAATCTTTATGGTTATAAATCTCACCATTAACCGCCAGGATATGTGTATTATTTTGATTATATAAAGGTTGTGCACCTGTATTAACATCTACGATAGAAAGACGTTCATGGACAAGGATTGCTTTATCAGAAGAGTAAACACCAGACCAGTCCGGGCCGCGGTGACGAAGCAGTTTAGACATTTCAATTGCTTGTTGGCGCAATGCGATAGGATCGCTTTTAATGTCGAGCACACCAAAAATAGAACACATAACGTTACCTTTTTATTTTAAAGCAAACATATTGGCTGTTTGCTTTTTTATATTATTGCTATTGCCGTTAGGGATTGCTTTATGATTTAAATCGTCCCTAAAAGTGATCAAATGAGATCTGAAAAATGAGTTAAATGATTTTTGCAGAATATTGAAGAAAAGTCACACTAAATCCGAATAATTAAGTCACAAATCTATGGATTCGGTGATTTTTTATCTGTAACCCTTATTTCGGTGAGACTTTCGCTTCGCCGGTTATTCACTGCGGCGCTGCTGGATAAAAAATAGTCTCATTCGCTTTTGTTGACTAAAGGCAGATGCTCAGGAAAAGCGTAAGTGACAAAGGTCGTGGTGTCTGGCCAATCACGGTTGACGGTGAGTTCAATACCATCCTGCAATAACCACTGAAAGCTGGCTTTGCCTTGCTTAACTTCACCGGACTGCTGATGGGGTTGACCATATTCGTGACTGAGTTGTGCGCTAACGTCAGCGATCAGTTCGGGATTGCTTCTGCCAATATAAGTATATTCTGCACTGGCAAAGCGGTTATCTCTGGTATAAGTGACTGTTAACTCGCTGGTTCCGCGTATGACCGCGCCGCTAAAGTAGGTATCCGACCAGTCGGTACTCCTTTCTTCGATAGCAATAATCTTGTGTGCTTGGATTTGTTGATCCAGTACTTCCCGGTTGCTGCAGGCAATGGCCACGGAAAACAGCTTAGTGGTCGCCGTCTGCAGGCAATGCTGCTGTTTCTGCAGTGCCTTTAAACGGCTTTGTGCCAAGGCTTGCGTGGATTTTTGGTAGAGCGCCATGGCGCGTTCGTTATCAACTGGTACTCCTAAACCATTTTCATATAAAAAGGCTAAAGGCGCGTAAGCTAAATCGTAACCATGCTGCACGGCGGTTTGATAAAATCTGGCCGCTTTTATGTAATTGCTGTCTATTATTTGTCTGCCGTTTTGATCAACAAAACCCTGGTCATAAATAGTCCCTAGCTGATAAGCGGCCTGTGCATAATCATGCTGTACCGCGCTGTAATACCAGTCGATCGCTGTCTGAATGTTCTGCTCGACACCTCGGCCACTCTGGTAGATAAGGCCGAGCTTAAACTGTGCTTTACCATAGCCCTTATTGGCTGCTTCTTGATACCATTTCAGCGCTTCTTGAAAGTCGCTGGCAGCGGTTTTCCCCTGGTCATAAAACTCGGCTAATTTATAGGCGGCAGGCGCATAATGGTGAGTGGCTGATTTTAAATACAGCGCTTCGGCCTTTTGGTAGTCCTGTTTTGTGCCTTGCCCATTTTCGTGCATAGCGGCAAGCTGATATTGTGCCGCGGCATCGCCTTGTGCTGCTGCCCGCTCAAACCAATACATGGCCAACTCATAGTTTTGTTCGCTGCCGCGGCCGGCCTGATACATCTTGCCGAGACTGATTTGTGCCGCGAGGTGGCCTTGCTCAGCCGCTTTGCTAAACCATAACAAAGATTGCTCGTCATCCTGCGCGGTGCCCAGGCCTTTTTGGAAATGTTGGGCCACTTGAAACTGGGCGATGCTGTCCCCCTGTTCGGCTGCTTTTAGCAGCCATTTTACAGCCTGCTGCTGATCCTTAACGACGCCCAGCCCTTTGCTATACATAGTTGCCAGTACATATTGTGCAGCGACATCACCCTGCTCTGCTGCTTGGCTGTACCAATAGGCGGCCTGCGGGTAATTTTGTGGTGTTCCCTGACCGCTTTCATACATCCAGCCTAATGCGTATTGGGCCGCGCTGTTGCCCTGTTCGGCCAATGGCTGCCATAAAATGATCGCCTGCTGGTAATTGCCGGCTTGTGCTGCTTTATAGGCTTGATCGAATTCCGCGTTCGCTAAAGCTGCCCGACTGCCCAGCGCAGTCAGCAAAATCAGCGAAAAGATAGAGCGGAGAAGCCATAACATACTCTTAACTCTTAACTCCATTTAATTGTTAAAGTCCAATCAAGTATAAAGCATTTAAAAATGAATGAAATAGAGGTGCGAGCGGCTTAACAGAGGGAACAAACATTTGTGAGTTAACGCACGCTCGTCAGCGGCAGCCTGCATTTTTTAAAGGTGCTTTTCTATGATTGTTGTTATTGCAGTAATCATTTACATTACAGTATGTTATCGAAAATAAAAAATTAACCTGATGTTAGGGTCTGTTGACCTTTCGAGTACAAATTTTGTTCAAACTAAAAGCATTCTGAGCAAGGCGCGAGGAGCGAAGCATAGTTATTCTATGTGAACTTTGAGCAACGCAGCGCAGGATGCTTTTAGATGAACCCGTAGGGCAGCATTTGTTCGCGCGATCGTATGCGTTATCGCCGGCTTA
>JBFGZH010000185.1:0-5385 GCA_041586895.1 Psychromonas sp.
CGTTTGATTGTTATAATTTATGGCGAATTTTATAAATGCAATCCGCTGTTGTTTGTAAGGCTGTCCTTCTGTTATAAATAGGTGTATTAATTAGAGACAGTTTCGTATTAGTAAGAATACGATCTAAGACACTGTTAGCTTTCTTTGGTAGTGTGATTATATGGCAAAAATAAAGAAAAAATTATCGCCCTCAGTGAAAGCGGCAAGACGAAAAGCCAAACTGGAGCGCCAGAAAAAATATGAAACAGTATTTATGAATGGCAAACAAGTAAGAGTGAAGCGGCCGCAATTGATTGAGGGAATACCTGTCGATGAATTTATTAGTCAAAACGCAGATGCCATTTTCTTGCATCAAAACGAAATGTGGGAAGAACTTGATGATTCAATCTTCTGATTTATATGTGAAATGAAAAAGATAACAAGAACAAAAAAGCGGATGTTTTTTTAAGGGTTTTCATGTTTGAATTAAAAACAATCGCACTTTTTGTGATTACGGCGCTAGCTGAAATAGTAGGGTGTTATTTACCATATCTTTGGCTTAAGGAAGATAAGAGTATATTTCTTCTTATTCCTTCTGCGGTCAGCCTGACACTATTTGCATGGCTTTTAACGCTGCATCCGGCGGCAGCCGGTCGTGTTTATGCTGCGTATGGCGGTGTATACATTTTTGTTGCAATATTGTGGCTTTGGGGTGTTGATGGAATGAAACCTACTATGTGGGATCTTATTGGTGGCTCAGTGGCATTGCTTGGTATGTCAATAATTATCTTTGCCCCCAATAATGGATAATAAGCTATTTGCTTATATACAATCGGGTCAATTTCTGTAACTGGAAAAACGCAGTAGTCGGGTTATGCTTATAAAATTAACCTTCTGAGAAGGGGTAAGGAGAGCAATAATGGAAATCAATGCCTTACCTAAATACGATATGAGTGACAATCCGACAAACTGTTGCCCTAAATTTAACCCGCAAGGTTGGGATGAACAAACGCTTCACTTTAAAGACAAGCTCTTTGTAAAAGTTAAAACCAGAAGTCTTTTTCATATTCCGCTTAATATGAACTCGGTCTTTACAAAAACATTGCGTGCCATAGAAGATCTGGATGGCAACGATGAAAATAACTTTATCGTTATGTCTTATGATCCCTCCGCATGGACAGGAGAGCATTATTTTTCAGTCAATAAAGAGGTGCCGGGGCAGGAAATGATCCATATCAGTGGTGATTACCTGACTAAGGTCTTTGAGGGGCCATATAAAAATGTACCTGAATATGAAAAAGCGATGCAGGCATTTGTAAAGAGGCGAGGAAAACAGCTTAAGAAAACCTATTTTTTCTATACGACCTGCCCGAAGTGCGCAAAATACTACGCTAAAAATTATATGGTCGCGCTCGCTGAGGTTGAATGAAATTACTCACCAAGGGACGATCATTGCTGGTGGATGTTGCGCTATAAAATATTTTCCGGTCTTTTAAAGCGCTTATAATTTTCTATAAGCGCTTTATGACAGATCCGTAAGAGGTTTAATCGAGCAGGTGCTTGACCAGGTAGTGGGCAACGGCCTGATCATCACTGCTGCCGATCTGTTCATGATCAGGCAGTGCCATTTTAACTTTATGGTGTGCTGTTCCCATTAACAGCCCTTTGCCTGCCATGGTCAGCATTTCCAGATCATTCATCCCGTCGCCAAAAGCAATACAGTCTTGTAATTGATAACCGTGCATTTTGGCAACCGCATCCAGGGCATGACCTTTTGAAACACCTGCTGCCATTATTTCAAGACAGTGGGGGGCGGAAAAGGTGACAGTCGCACCGTTAGCAAATTTAGCTTTAAATGTCTCTTCCCAGATAACCAGCTTGTCATGATCTTTATCCGGGCGTGTAAAAAATATTTTAGCCACCTCATCGACTGGCGGATTGTCAATATCGAAAAAACTGTAGGCAATATTTTCATTATCATAATTGACAGTGGGGTCTTTCTGATTAAGCAGCCAGTCATCTTTGCGGTAGATATTAATGATAATTTCAGGATCATTCTTGGCCATGTTAATAATCTCGGCAACGACCTCCTGTGGCATATGCTGCTGGAAAATAATCGCGTTTTCAGCGTCATGCACACAAGCGCCATTGGAAGTGATCATAAATGCGGGAATGCCGAGTTGTTCGCGTATTTTGTTTACGTCAGCATGGTGGCGACCTGTTGCAAAAATAAACTTTTTGCCCTGTTCGTGCAGTTGCGTTAATACCTTCTGCGTGAAAGGGGGGATTTTGTGATCAGAGGTCAATAATGTACCGTCTAAGTCTGATGCTGTGATTTTATACATGTAAACTTCGCCTTGGGGTAAATTTGAGTAAAACCTATCGGTCAACATAGCATTATTTATATACTGACTAAAGCGGCTATCACTTTTTTGCCAAAATTATTAGGGTGTATTGATCTTTGTTGTACATTTTTTATTCATTAATATATTGCTAGGCAGATCATTACAGTTGTCTGCGTAATTCTCTGATAATTCACCTAGCTTATTGAAATTTAAATAAAACTAACAATGGTTATTGTGACGAAATAAATCATAGCTCAGCCTTGTGTGGTTATATGGAAGATCACTCGGCCTCAGCGAAGGTTATTAATCTCTTGTCCAATTGCTTCTCTGACCTAAGCTTAATATCAGCTATTAAGATAGTTTTATTACCCATTCAATATCTTTGCTCGGGAGCGCATATGCACAGTGATAACAAACAACACGTCACCATTGTCGATATCAAAATGCCTTTTATCTCGATGGTCATTTTTCTGGTCAAACTTTCCATTGCCGCCATTCCGGCTTTTCTGATCTTAAGCTTTATTTTTATGCTTTTGGGCGCTGTCTTTGGCGGTTTTTTTCATGGTTTTAATATGGAAATGGGGCGTTATTAGTTTCATAAGGCATGTATCTATAGGCCATGAACGCTTAACCACTCAGGAGATAAAAATGCGCCTGGCAAAAACATACTTCACTCATGATGTCCTCGAGCTTGCCCCGGATCTGCTGGGTAAAAAGCTGGTGAGAGTGTTTACTGACGGACGTAGGAAGGAATACCTGATTACAGAAACCGAAGCTTATCGCGGCACAGAGGATCTGGCCTGTCATGCCAGTAAAGGGAGAACTGCCAGAACAGAGGTGCTCTATCAGCAGGGCGGGGTGATCTATGTTTATCTGATTTATGGCATGTACTGGCTGCTCAATATTGTTTCAGGTCAGCGTGATGATCCGCAGGCAGTATTAATTCGCGCTCTCAGGGAGATAAAAGGGCCAGGTCGAGTGGGCAAGGCATTACAATTGGACAAATCCTTCTATGGCGAAGATCTTAGTCAATCGCAACGCATCTGGATTGAAAATGGCATTGCGCCTGTGCACTACAGTGTACATAAACGGCTAGGCGTTGATTATGCCGGTGAGATCTGGGCAAATAAATTATGGCGCTTTAGCTTAGTTGAAGGTAGTAAACTTTAACAAAGTCACTGATTCGCACGCTGTTGTTGTTAATAATTTGTTATATTGGTTGCAATTTGGCTACCCCCTCTTTATTATCTTGGCACTTTATCTGGCTTGCCTAAATTCTATGCGCTGCTGCTACTTTTTAAGCAATCAGGGTGATTTATAAGCGCAAGCGTTCGTTTAATAAAATAGGGTGTAAATACATGACTAACAAGTTAATACTTGTACTTAATTGCGGTAGCTCTTCACTGAAGTTTGCCATTTTAGACAGTACTAATGGTGATGAAAAACTTTCCGGAATTGCTGAGTGCCTGCATTTAGACAATGCGAGCATTAAATGGAAAATGGAAGGTGTTAAAGGAAGTGCTGAGCTGAGTGCTGGTGGAGCTCATGAGGAGGCTCTTAACTTTATAGTCAGCGAGCTGCTTTCTGAAAACAAAGAGTTAAAAGAAAACCTGATCGCTATTGGTCATCGCGTTGTTCATGGCGGAGAGAAATTTACTCACTCTGTCGTGATCACTGAAGAGGTGATGAAAGGAATTGAAGAGTGTGTCACTCTGGCGCCATTACATAACCCGGCTCACCTGGTTGGTATTCGCGCAGCACAACATGCTTTTGCCGGCTTGCCGAATGTGGCTGTATTTGATACTGCCTTCCATCAGACTATGTCTGAAGAAGCTTTTCTATATGCACTGCCTTATAAGCTGTATAAGGAAAATGCTATTCGCCGTTACGGCATGCATGGTACAAGCCATTATTATATCAGCCTGCAGGCTGCAGAAGTATTGAATAAACCTGTGACTGAGTTAAATATCATTAACTGTCACCTAGGTAACGGTGGTTCGGTGTGTGCGATTAAAAACGGTAAATCCGTTGATACTTCTATGGGTATGACGCCACTGGAAGGATTGGTAATGGGTACACGCTGTGGTGATATTGATCCGGCTATTATTTTCCATCTTCATGATCAACTGGGTTACAGCCTTGAAGAAATCAATACCATGCTGACCAAAGAGTCAGGTCTTTTAGGTATTACTGAAAAGACATCTGACTGTCGTTTTGTTGAAGATAACTACGAAACTGACCCAGCCGCTAAGCGTGCAATGGATCTTTACTGTTACCGTCTGGCTAAATATATTGCCAGCTACACAGCATCTTTAGATGGTCGTTTAGATGCCGTGGTGTTTACCGGTGGTATTGGTGAGAACTCAGCACCTATTCGTAAGTTAACACTAGAGCGTTTAAGCTTATTAGGCTTTAAAGTCAATGAACAAGCTAACTTGGCAAATCGCTTCGGTAAAGAGTCCAACCAAGGGATCATTACTGAGGAAGGGAGCACTATTGCTATGGTGATCGCGACTAATGAAGAGTTGATTATTGCCCGTGATACTCTGGAATTAGTTAGCGCTTAAGCAACAGCAATTAAGCTTACTTCAGAATCCTAGCCAGAAGTAAGCAAAGTGCTTAATAGGGTTAAAAGCAGTGCTCCTGAAGCTGCTTTTAACCTTAACTATAAATCCCCAATCTTTACCTTTAAACTCCTCTCCTTGCCTTTGCTGAACTCAAATCTATATCCCACAGCAATCACTGTGATTGACAGTCAATTATTAGTGCTGATCTGGAGCGGCGTCTTTATCCCTGATAGCAGCATATTAGCACCGGGGCCGCGGCTTCAGCCGCGCTGTTATTTGATCGAACAGATATCGCTCGGTTAAAGCCGTGACTCTTATACACAAGTCAGCCTTCGCTATATGAAAGTGTAATATAGAATATACGAGAGTCATTTTAACTCCTCGGTTGTATTCCGCCTTTGACGGCGTGTAAGCGATGAGAAACCGAAACGCAGTTTCGCAGTTCGAGAGAGCTATGCTCTTTGTGCAGCCAAAGAAAACAGGGCACGCGGAGC
>JBFGZH010000186.1:0-5382 GCA_041586895.1 Psychromonas sp.
GCATTACCCTGATAATGATTGCCCTGTTCCTGGTTCCACGCTACTTGAAGCAGGGGATCACAACCATTCCTGATTTCCTGGAAAGCCGTTATGACCTTTCTGTAAAGCAGTTTGTTACCGTTCTTTTCCTGCTAAGTTATATTGTTAACTTATTACCCAATACACTTTATGCAGGTGCTATGGTTATCGGCGGTATCTTCGATGTTGAAACTATGCTGGGCATTGATCGTTTCCAGTCTATCCTGCTTATTGCCTCTATTATCGGCTTCTTAGGTCTGTTCTATGCTATCTATGGTGGCCTGAAAGCCGTGGTTATTGCTGATACATTAAATGGTGTGGGCCTTATAGTGGGTGGTATGATGATCCCAATCTTCGGTCTGATTGTCCTTGGTGACGGTAGCTTTATGGATGGTCTGACAACCATCACCAGCCAAGCAACCGATAAACTGCAGGCCGTGGGTGCGGCTGATGATCCTAATGTACCATTTTCAACTATGTTTACCGGTCTGCTGCTGGTAAACCTCTATTACTGGGGGACTGACCAAGCGATCATTCAACGTGCACTGGGTGCGAAGAACCTTAAAGAGGGGCAAAAGGGGGTGATTCTAGCCGGGGCAATCAAAGTTATTACGCCTTTATTCCTGATTATCCCGGGTATTATTGCCTACCATATGTTCGGTACTGCCGATGCTGCAGGTCAAAGTTATGAAGCGGATACCATGTACACCCGTTTAGTTAACGAAGTTCTGCCTAAACCATTAGTGGGTTTCTTCCTGGCGGCGATGTTTGGTGCCATCCTATCTACCTTTAACGGGGTATTGAACTCCTCAACCACATTATTTACGCTGAACGTTTATAAGCCGCTATTTGATAAAGAAGGTAAACTGTCGGATCATGAGCTAGTCACTAAAGGCCGTATCTTCGGTGTCTGTATCGCAGTCCTGTCGGTTGCTATTGCTCCGTTTATCATGTTCGCGCCAAACGGTTTGTTTGACTTACTGCAGCGCCTTGCCGGTCTGTTTAGTGTGCCTATCTTTACTATCGTGCTGATGGGTTACATCACTAGGCGTATACCTGCAATTGCAGCAAAAGTTTCTCTGGCGGTATTTGTCGCCTCTTATGGTATTATTCAGTTTACTCCGAGTGCATACCAGGATTACTTAGGTCCGCTTAAACCGATCGCTGAGCTACACTTCTTCCACCAGTTAGCGGTACTATTCGTTATCTGCTGTGCAATTATGCTGGTTATCGGTCACTTTAAACCACGTGCAACTGAATACGTGCTGCCTATCAACGATGACATGGATATCAAACCTTGGGAATTCCGTTTTGAAGCTTCAGCGGTGATCCTTTATATGGTGCTTGGTGCATACATTACCTTCTCAGACCTTGGTCTGGTAGCAGGAGATACTGGCTTTATGGTCGTTTATTCGCTATGTGGCATTGTTATTCTTGGTGGCCGGTTTGTGCGCATTAAGAAGAAAATGAGAGCCAATGCAGCCGCTCAACTGCAAGGACATCCTGTTGAATAACAGTTAAATTTTTTCTCCTAAAGCAGAGTTAAATAACTCTGCTTTTTATTTTGTTATTTAGAGTGGTTGCTATTATGTCTGAAACTCTGACGCCAAATATTGAACTATTTATCGCACAAATAGATCCCTTTAGCCGCTTGCCGGAAAAGTTGCTGCAAAAAGTAACAGCAACGATCAAAATTATCTATCTTGCCAAAGGAGAGGTGATCCCTGCTCCGCAAAGCGAAAAAGAAAAATTTCTCTATATCGTTAGAACCGGGGCGGTGGAGCAAAGGTTAAAGGATGGCACCCTTAGAGCGCGTCTGGAGAAGGATGATGTCTTCGGATTTAGCCTTTTTTCCGAGTCCGAAACACGCTATCAAATCAAAGCCATTGATAATACCTTACTTTATCTAGTCCCTGCAGAGACCATCTATTATATTCAGTCTACATATCCAGAATATGGACAACACTTTACGGACAAACCCGAGGAACGGATCTATTCAGCCGTCGCATCAACCTGGACAGATGTTAATAGCAGTTCTTTTTTTTATAGGGTGGATCAAGTCTCCAGCGAGCAGTATACCGAGGTTAATGCGGATGACTCTATTCGCAGGGTTGCCGGAATAATGCGCAGTAATGATGTTTCCTGTGCAATCGTAAAAGATAAGCATAGCTTGGTCGGTATTGTAACGGCTAGCGATTTAATCGCTCGCGTTATTGCTGATGGAATGAGCACGGATCTGCCCATCAGTGCTATTATGAGCCTGCATCCGATTACTATAGGCCCAAAGGAAACGGTTTTTGATGCGGCAATAAGCATGATGGAAAAGAACATTAAAAATCTGCCTATTGTTGAAGATGAGAAGGTGATTGGCTTACTTTCTCTGCAGCAGCTATTTCAAAATCAGCGTATACAAGCGGTGTATCTGATCGATAAGATAAAGAAAGCAGGCAGTGAGGCTGAGTTAGCCGAATATATGCCTGAACGCGATCGTATCTTCCAGAAGTTAGCAAATGATAAGGTACCTGCGGATCTGATCAGCACCATTCTCAGTACTATTATGGATGCGGTTAATCAGAGCCTGATCGAGATCGCGATTAACAGGCTGGGCCAAGCACCCTGTGATTTTGCCTGGATTGTTTCCGGCTCTCATGCACGCAAAGAAGTCAATATGCTATCGGATCAGGATAGCGGCATCATTATGTCGGATCAGGCAACAGCCAAAGATAAAATGTATTTTCTACACCTGGCTATGATAGTGACCAAAGGCATGGATCTGTGCGGTTATGAGCTGTGTCGCGGTAAGTTTATGGGGGTGACCCCTAAGTGGTGTCAGCCCCTCTCAATGTGGCGGGAATATTATAAAAAATGGATCAACAACCCTGATTATGAGCGTCTGTTAAACCTAAGCGTTTTCCTTGATACTCGAGTGCTATACGGTAATAAGGAATATCGCAATATACTGATAAATGAATTTAAAGAGAGGACTTCCCAGCGTATTTTTCTATCCAAGTTGATCAGAGACGCGTCTGAAAACCGCACACCATTAGGCGTATTCCATAACCTCGTATTAACCAAGAATGAAAAGAATGAAAAGACACTTAACATTAAACGTTATGGGATTAATATCATTGTCGATCTAGCGCGAATTTATGCGCTCTCCGCCAAGGTTGATGCCTGCAATACTACGGAGAGGTTAGTGGCCGTCAATAAAGCCGGGGTTATCGATGATGGCACATTAAAAAATATACTCAGTGCTTATAACTTCCTGAAAAGTTTCAGATTTTCTTATCAGGGCGAGATGATGAACAAAGGAGAAGTGGCGCAGAACCTGATAAATCCTGACTATTTCGGCAGCTTTGAACGTAAGCATATCAAGGATACCTTCCGTTTGATTGATGACTGGCAACAGTTTACAAAAATGAAGTTCAGCTAATGTGGCGCTGGTTTAAAAAAACCGATCTACTCGCTGAGCTGCAGGAGAAACGCAGGGCCTGCTTAAAGCACAAGCTGCCGCATGCCGTCAAAGTGAACCTATTGCAGCCTATTCCCGATAAAAACAGCGCTTTTAGCGATCTTTCTTTCTTAGTTATGGACTTTGAAACGACCGGCTTTGAGCCTGAAAGCAGCGATATCCTCAGTATTGGCTGGGTCGAGGTCGCCAATATGCAGGTAGATTTTGCATCACAACAGCATTTCTATATTAATAATGACCAATATATTAATCATGAAACAGCCGTTATCAACCATATTGTTCCGCAGATGGTCAGCCATGGCGTCAAGCTCGACCAGGCGGTCGAGATGCTCTTGCACCATGCTAAAAATAAAATCCTAGTGGTGCACGGCAAAGTCATCGAGAAGAATTTTCTGGATTTTTATGCGCAGAAAAACTGGGGCCTGCCGGAGCTTCCCTTGCCATGGATTGATACCTTACGCATAGAAAATTGGCGAGCGCAGCAACTCAAGGGTGAGACTGATCCTGATACCCGCCTTTCCTCGGTCAGAAAGGGTTACAATCTTCCACAATATACAGCCCATAATGCCCTGATAGATTCAGTCTCAGCGGCTGAACTGTTACTCGCACAGGTTGCGACTATTTATCGGGAGCGAAAAGTAACATTTGAGAGTCTGTATAAAATAAGCCAGTAATTTGTACTACAGCTTTATTTTTTTACCATCCTGCGACAGAAGCCCGCGTTCAAACAGCTACTCCTGGTTACCTCAGTTAGGTACATTTAGCGGTTTTTCTGCTCAAGATAATAGTTTCCCTATAGCGCAGAGTGGTTGTTCGCTATTACTTGCTTATAGTTGTTTGCGAAAACACAAAATAACACGATCAGCATCACGTTATAAAATGAACAGCTTGAGCCAGGTCTCATTATTAAAGCGGATTACTGCTTTGTAAGCGTTAACACTGCTAGCATATGGGTATTGTTTGCGAAAACATGAAATTCACTTTTAACCTTAATAATTAACCGGAGAAATATCATGTCAATAACTATTCTTTTGTCATTCTTTTTCTTTACCGGCTTTGTGGTTTTATACACATGGTCCAAAGTAAAGAAAGATCAAAATGGCTCTAAAGATGGCTACTTCCTAGGCGGGCGTAGTTTAACGGGTGGTCTTATTGCAAGCTCACTTATCCTTACCAACCTTTCAGCTACCAGTTTTGTTGGTATGAGTGCACTTGCATTTAAAGGCAATATGTCGGTCATGGGCTATGAAGTCGCATCAGGTATTACCCTGGTCATCATTGCGCTTTTCCTGGTACCACGTTACTTGAAGCAGGGTATCACAACCATTCCTGATTTCCTGGAATCGCGTTATGACCTTTCTGTAAAGAAATTTGTAACCATTCTTTTCCTGTTAAGTTACATTATTAACTTATTACCCAATACACTTTATGCCGGTGCTATGGTTATCGGCGGTATCTTCGATATTGAAACGCTGCTGGGTATTGATCGCTTCCAGTCTGTGCTGCTTATCTCAGCTGTTATCGGCGCATTAGGTCTGTTCTATGCAATCTACGGTGGTCTGAAAGCTGTTGTTGTTGCTGATAGTATGAATGGTGTGGGTCTTATTGTCGGTGGTCTGATGATCCCTATCTTTGGTCTTTATGCCCTTGGTGACGGTAGCTTCATGGAAGGTCTAACAACAATCACCACTCAAGCAACAGATAAACTGCAGGCTGTGGGTGCAGCAGATGATCCTAACGTACCCTTCTCAACTATGTTTACCGGCCTTTTACTGGTGAACCTCTATTACTGGGGTACTGACCAGGCAATCATTCAACGTGCACTGGGTGCTAAGGACCTTAAAGAAGGCCAAAAGGGCGTTATTCTAGCGGGTGCAATCAAGGTAATCACA
>JBFGZH010000187.1:0-5342 GCA_041586895.1 Psychromonas sp.
CCGCAAAGCCGCTGTACTAATATCGGGATTTCCCAATAGGGCCGCCCTTGAATAAAGCGTTCAAAACCACGAAATTCAGTAATATGCAGGCGGCATTGTTGCACCTGATTGTGCTCATCAACGAGCAGCGTGACCTTACCGTGTCCTTCCACTCTTGATACCGGCTCAATCACAAAACGCCTCAGGTTGTCCGGGTTATCGGCTGTTTCCAGTGTCTTCGTCATAGCACTATCCGTTAATCAAAATGTAACAGGTCATAGGGTAATTCAGGCGCTTTGCCTTCCAGCAAATCATTGATTATTTTCCAAAAGGCATCCGCAGGAGGCGGACAGCCGGGAAGAAAATAATCGACCTTTACGACTTCATGAATGGGGTAAACTTTTTCCAGGATTGAAGGGATCTCTTTATCGCTGGGAATCTTCGCCTCGACTACACCAATACCCTCCAGATAAGCTTCATCTAAACAGGATTTGACATCAATATTGTTGCGCAGGGCCGGTACACCACCATTAATAGCGCAGGAACCGACGGCAATAATAATTTTACAATTGTTGCGAAAGTGCTTGAGAACCTTAATATTTTCAGTATTACATACGCCGCCCTCGATTAATCCCAAATCGCAATCCGCGGCGCACTCTTTAATATCGTTAAACGGACTGCGGCTTAATTCAACCCGTTCAAATAGCTCAACGAGGCGCTCATCCATATCAAGAAATGACATATGGCAGCCGAAACAGCCGGCCAGAGAGCAGGTGGCCAGTTTAAGTTTCTTCTTAGGTTTTTCTCTTTGAGTACTTGTGGCCGTTGGAGTTTCTGCCTTTATCAGTGGCTCATTGCCTATCTCGCGAATGGAATGCTGATCATAGATTCGCTGGCCGATAGGGGTTTTAAAGCCTTCCCCTTTGATGATAATACAGCCTACCGGGCAGATATGAGCAGAGCGGTCAGAGACCTGCATATCGGTGTCCTTTAAATTGCCGCTTGGGGAGTTAACGACCAGTCTTTTATTAATGCTGCGACCGGCAATGCTGAAGATATCTTTTTTGTCTACTTCCGTGCTGGCTCTTATGCACAGTTCGCAAAAAATGCAGCGGTTGAGATCCAGCATAATATCAGGATGGCTGGCATCGACATTTCTTTTGCCATTAAACTGCGGGAAGTGCAGATCCGTCATTCCCAAGTCATAGGCCAGAGCCTGCAGTCGGCAGTTACCGCTGCGTTCACAAAAAGGGCAGTAGTGATTGCCCTCAACAAACAGCATCTGCACCAGCATACGGCGCATCAGCGTCAGTTCATGGGTTTCATTTTTGACCTGCATGCCTGGCTTGGCTTGTGTGCAGCATGCCGATTTTTTACGGCCGTTGATCTCACAGGTACAGAGTTTACAGCTGCCATTGGGGGTAAACTGCGGATGAAAACAGAGGTGAGGAATATAGATATTGGCTTTGATAGCCGCCTGGATCACGGTTTCTCCCGCTATAAAAGGGATACGCTTACCATCTATGGTCAGGCTGTTGTGCTGTTTATTGCTGTTACTCATAATGATTAATAACCTTATGGATCACTCTCTATTTCAACGATATCAATGGCGCGTTGAATGGACTTTTCGATATCAAAGGAAGGCTGGTACTCTTTATCCGTCATCCGTTGCTCAAAGTAGCGGGAAAATTTTTCCTGGGTTTGTAAGAGCGGCTCGGCAGCCCTTTGTCCTAAGCCGCAATGACTCATCTCGGTCATAACATGGTTAAGCTGTTTTATGCTGTCCAGATCCAGTCTGGCACCATGCCCGGCCGCGACCTTATCGGCTAACTCAGACATCAGCTTAGTTCCTACCCGGCATGGCGTGCAGAAACCACAGCTTTCCTGCATAAAGAAACGGGTAAAGTTAAGCGCATTTTCAAGCAGATCCCGGCTGTGGTTAAAAACCATAAAAGAGCCGCCGGTATTAAGATCATCAAAGCAGATAACCCGCTCAAATTCATCAGCAGAAATTAATGTCCCGGAAGGGCCGCCGACCTGCACGGCTTGTACCGACTGTGCGCCGCATAAATTGAGCACGTGCTTGACCGTCATGCCTAACGGAATCTCGTAAATGCCGGCTTTTTCGACATCGCCGCTGATGCTTAAAATTTTGCAGCCGCTAAAGCCGGCAAGCCCCTGTTGGGAAAAGTTATCCGCGCCGGTGGCTATAATTAAGGCGGCATAACAAAAGGTTTCGACATTATTAACCACAGTGGGTTTATTTAAGTAGCCTTGCGTGACCGGGTAAGGTGGACGGATCCGTGGAATGGCGCGCTTGCCTTCAAGGGACTCCAGTAAAGCGGACTCCTCACCGCAGACATAGGAGCCGGCTCCGATAAATATTTCAATATCAAAGCGCAGTTTGCTGCCGAGAATATGCGCGCCCAATAAATTAGCCGCACGGCGCTTGTCTATTATTGTCTGCAGCTTTTTATGCAGGTACTGATATTCATAGCGCAGATAGATAATGCCTTTCTCTGCGCCAATCACGTAGGCGCAGATAGTCATGCCCTCGATTAACTGCTCGGCATAGCTGTTGAGCAGCACACGATCCTTAAAGGTGCCGGGCTCGCCTTCATCGGCATTACAGATGACATAACGCTCCTTAGCATCGCTGAGCAGGCAGGAGCGCCATTTTTCAGCACTATTAAAGCCGGCACCACCACAGCCTCTCAGGCCCGATTTGTCAATTTCTGCAAGGCAGTCGAGAGGATCGCCGGCCAGTGCTTTTTTAATGGCAGCGCCGGGCTGTGTTTGCGCATTGAGTAACACCCCTTTACTGCAAATATTATCGGTTATGTTAAACCATGCCTTCGGCCAGGCCTCAACGGCAATGCCGGCGTTGATTTTATCGCTAATCTGCTTAACTCTTTTACGGGTTAAGCGGGTTAATGCTAAACCGTTAATCAATACAGCAGGGGCCTGATCACTCATGCCGGTGCAGGAAGTATTGGCTAAAGTAAGCCGGCCGTCGGTGCTTGGCTGGTTTAATTGCACCTGCAGTTTTTCACAGAGGTAGGCCATCAGCTCATTTTTACCCGCCATATAATCGATAATGTCATCACTGATATAGATGTCATAACGGCCGCGCGGCCGATAATGAAGAAAGTGATAAAACTCGATCAATGCATAGATGCGCGGAGGGGCTATGCTCAGCTCAGTGGCCAGTTGCGCAATGGCCTCGGCGGGAATATGGCCGCAGGAATGCTGGACGCTAAGCAGCATCTGCAACAGGTAAGCAGGATCAGCACGATATTTTTTCACCTGTTGATGGATATCTTCAGTAAGGGTTTTATCCATTGCAAATGCTCCTGCTCAGCGATAATGACCTTTTATCTCTTCTATAAAGGTAGACTAAATCGCCAACTAAACTGCGTTAAAGGCAATATCTATCGCTATACTAACAACACGGCATAAGCAATTAGCCGCTGCTTAGGCGAGGGTGAAGATGAAACAACGCTATCAGATAACAGTGCAGGGGCGAGTACAGGGGGTCGGCTTTCGGCCTTTTGTGGCGGTGACTGCGAGTAAACTGCATCTATCGGGTTGGGTGCGTAATATTCGCCAGTCAGTCTTAATTGAGATAGAGGGGGAGTCTGAGGAAACCGCTGCTTTTCTGCTGCAGCTGCACAGCGAACTGCCGGCTGTTGCCAGAATAGCGAAAGTTGATAAAAAGCAGATCCCTAATAAAAATGACAGCGGCTTTCATATTGTCCCAAGTAACGAGAAAAATAGCGGCTTTGTCAATATTCCACCTGATCTGGGAATCTGTGAGCAGTGTCAGAAGGAGTTGTTTTCGACCAGCAATAGACGTTACCGCTACCCCTTTATCAGCTGCCCGCAATGTGGTCCGCGTTACAGCATTCTCAAGGCGCTGCCTTTTGATCGCAGCCAGACCACCCTGAATGACTTTCCTATGTGCGCAGCCTGTCTGCAGGAGTATCAAGATCCCGGCGATCGGCGCTTTCATGGACAGGGCATTAACTGCCAGGCGTGCGGTCCGCAGTTAAGTTATGTCGATCAGCAGGGGAAGCTGCTTTCCCGAAAAGAGCAGGCGTTAACGGATGCCATTAGCGCTTTGCGCGCGGGCCATATTATTGCCATTAAAGGCTTAACCGGCTTTCATATTGTGCTGGATGCGACTAACCATGATGCCGTTTTACGTTTACGTAAAAGAAAACAGCGGCCGGCCAAGCCCTTTGCGCTGATGTACCCGGAGTTATCTATGCTTGCCGCGGATTGTGTTTTGGGTGACAAAGAAAAAGCACTGTTAAGCAGTGAGATTGCGCCCATTGTCTTATTGGAAAACAGATACAGTAATGCAGCTTTGAGCCCGGCGATTGCGCCGCATAACCCATACCTGGGCGTGATGCTGGCCTATACGCCTGTGCATCAGCTGATTTGCCGGGCGCTGAACAGACCGCTGGTGGTGACCAGTGCCAACCGCAGTGGTGAACCGCTTTGCTGTAATAACCAACAGGCGCTTAAGCAGCTCGGTCAGCTGGTTGATGGCTTTTTGCTCCACGATCGGCAGATTTATCAGGCCCTGGATGATTCGATTGTGCAGTTCGTTAACGATCAGCCTATGCTGTTAAGACGGGCACGCGGTTATGTGCCCGATTATCTGCCCTTAGCAACGGAGTCAGCGGTGATCATCGGACTTGGCGGACAACTGAAAAACAGCATCGCCCTGAGCCAGGGTAAACGTCTTTATCTCAGCCAGTATATTGGTGATCTGGAAAATATCGCCACTGTGCAGCGCCATCAGCAAACCCGAAAAATTATGCAGCGTCTGCTGGCTGTTAAGGCTGAGACTGTCGGCTGTGATCTGCATCCTGACTATGTGACTACGCAGCTGGCTAAAGAGAGCGGACTGCCTGTGATTGCTACTCAGCATCATATTGCCCACCTTTATGCGGCGATGCTGGAGCAGCAAATAACAGCTCCAGCCTTTGGCGTGGTGTGGGACGGTAATGGCTATGGGGAAGACGGCAGCTTATGGGGAGGAGAATTTATTGCCCTCTCTGCTGATCATAAAGCGCAGCGGTTGGCGACATTTTTGTCTTTTAAACTGCCGGGCGGAGCGGCTGCGATCAAAGAGCCGAGGCGTGTGGCGTTAGCGCTTTTATATGAGATTTACGGGCAGGCGCTGAGCTCGCAGGCAAACGTTCACTCTCTTTCTCCCTTTACGCCTGCAACTATAAAACTCCTGCAGAAGATGCTCACTGATAATATCAACAGCCCGCTGACCAGCAGTGCCGGGCGACTATTTGACGGAATTGCCAGTTTATTAAACTTAGTGCAGATCAACAGTTTTGAAG
>JBFGZH010000188.1:0-5278 GCA_041586895.1 Psychromonas sp.
AATACAGGCACAGTGACACGACCTGTATAGTTCGGGTTGTGGCGCGTATAAAGCTGATGCAGAAAATCGTATGCGAACAGATGATCGCCAGTACTGTGCTGCTCTTGGTCAAAACTCCAGCCACTTTGCAGCATATCAGGACTGACAACGGATACACTAATGTGCGCTGCCAGCCCTTTAAGCGCTCTAAGAATAAGCGTTCGATGCGCCCAGGGACAAGCAAGGGACACATATAAATGATATCTTCCTGATTCTGCTTTGAAACCGGCATTTCCCGTCGGGCCGGCGCTACCATCTGCAGTGATCCAGTTTCTTAGCTGCGCATTTTCGCGCTTAAATTGACCTTCACTTGTGTCATACCACTTATCCTGCCATACCCCATCGACTAATAGTCCCATCTTATTCTCCTGAAATTCTGAAATATCTGTGCAAAGCTTTTCCTATAATCAAAGCTGTCGTAAAAACGCTTAAGGCAGATCAAAAACCAGCGCCATTATTGAATCGTGACTGTTATTGCTAAACACAATCTGGCCTTGCTCTTCAACTTGAGCACCATCACCGGCAACAAGCTGTTTACCGTCAGCAAGCAGTGTTCCGGCAACCTGATGAATATAGAGCTTACGCCCCTGCGTTATCTGATAGGTTAATGATGTATTTGCCTCAAGGATCAGCTGCTGCAGTTTGGCATCCTGCTTAATCTGCAGGCTTCCTTCTTCACCCGTAGCTGTTGCAATAGCCGTCAGTCCCGGCTGCTTGGCAAAAACTTTCTGCTGATAACCCGGCTTACCGGCAAATACATTAGGCTCAATCCAGATTTGCAACAGGCGCAGATCATTGCTGTCTGATGCATTGTACTCACTATGAGTGATGCCTTGACCTGCTGACATTAATTGGAATTCACCGGCCGGCAATATGCGAATATTGCCTTCGCTGTCTTTGTGCTCAATCTCACCGCTAAGCACAAAGGTAATAATTTCCATATCATTATGCCCGTGAGGAGCAAATCCAGAGCCTGGCTTTACAATATCATCATTGATCACACGCAGTGCTGAGTAGCCCCTATGTTCAGAGTCATAGTAATGGCCAAAAGAAAAGGAATGCCTGCTATCCAGCCAGCCGAGCTCAGTACGCCCACGGTCTTGCGCTTTTCTAATAGTGATCATCATCCTGCCTCCAATGTTTATATAGCTGTTAAGTGAGCTATTGTTTGCTCCAGTGCAGCTTTCTTTGCTTCGGGTAGCGTTGAATCTAAGTATAGCTGTGCTAAATTAATAAAAAATCGGAATTATTTGAGCTCTAAATTCAAAATATTTGAACAGGTGAAAGAATGCACCATTCCATTACTATTGACGCCCTTCGGGCGCTCGATGCGATAGACAAAACAGGCAGCTTCGCCGCAGCAGCACAGTCACTATATAAAGTGCCATCAGCGCTGACCTATACCATCAAAAAGCTCGAAGAAGATGTCGGTGTAGCACTATTTGACCGCAGCAAACAACGAGCTCAATTAACACCAGCTGGACGTCTTGTTGTTGAACAGGGACGTGATATTCTCCAGGCAACCAACAGGCTATTAGACTCGATAAAACAGCTTGAATCGGGTTGGGAGCAAGAGATCCGTATTGCTAGAGATACGCTTATTCCATGCAGCCCTCTCTTTGAACTTGTGGATCAGTTCAGTAAGCTTGAGCACAATGTTGATGTTAGCCTTGGAGTTGAAGTCCTAGGGGGAGGCTGGGATGCCCTGCACAGCAGAAGGGCAGACATCGTTATCGGTGCATCAGGCGAACTGCCTAAAGGATTGTTCCAGACTCATAAAATAGGCACTATTGCTTTTGTTTTTGCTGTTTCTGGTGCACACCCGCTTGCCAACTTTAATGGCGTCATCGATAACGAGCAACTTAGAGACTACCCTTCTGTCGTGGTTTCCGATACATCGCAAATATTACCGGTAAGGGACAGCGGCCTATTCCAAAGCAAACAGGTCATTCGTGTTAATTCAATAGAAACAAAAGTGCAGGCTCAGCAATATGGACTTGGCGTAGGATTCCTGCCCGTTCATATAGCAAAACCACTACTGGAAAGCGGTAAACTCGTTGCAAAGGCCTGTTCCGTTCCCAAACCTGATCAGGATGTTTTTATTGCCTGGCATAAAGATCAGGAAGGAAAGGCATTTGAGTGGTTTGTGAAGCAGCTCTGTCATATTGACTGGGGGATTTAAATTGAAAAATTATCTATTTAGAAGACAGTTTTCGAGAAAGACTTTTCATGGGTTATCTACCTACCACGCCAAGTGCTCGATCTAAATTTAACGCGCTTTAGCGAGTTAAATTTGTGGAAGCTGTTCATTATGTGCCGCCTCTTAGGGCGGCATTCTTGAAGTCAAACGGGCTTTCTTTCAAGAAAAGAACAGCCCTATTAGATCACTTGATTAAGCAGCTCAAGTGCAGCTTCACGGTTCTGTTCTGCAATTTCTGCTCCCATATTCAGAGCCTCAGCATATACGAATTCAACACTGTTTATACCAATAAAACCAAGAATAGTAGTCAGGTAACTTTCAATAGAATTACGCTCTGTATCTTTATGGACACCTCCGCGTGTTGTAACAATAATCACCTTTTTATCGTCCAGCATACCTCGCGGACCAGTCTCGGTATACTTAAAGGTAACACCTGCACGCGTAATCAGGTCAAACCAGTTTTTAAGTTGAGTCGGTATCATAAAGTTATACATGGGCGCACCAATAATGACTGCATCAGCTTTTTTAAGCTCTGCAATCAACTCGTTAGATAGCTGCACTACAGCCTTGAGCGCTTCCGGCAGCTCACTTTCCACACTGCGAAGTGCACTGGCAACATTGGCGTCCATCACCGGCAGTGCTTGTTCAGCAAGATCACGTACCACAACAGTATTTTCCTCTCTGTTTGCTAAAGCAAAGTCGATGAGCAGATTTGACTGCGACAGTTCACCCATGATGCTGGATTTCAGAATTAAAGTATTCGCCATGATATTTCCTCTATGCTTAAAAACTCAAACCACTTAAGTTGTTATTGATGACTTGAGTCTACCCGCGAATAAAATGTATAAAAATCGAAATACTTTGAATACATAGTTCAATATTTTTGAATGTTATTCAGTTACTCTAATCTGTCGACAAAGGCTTACACAAAGAATACTGGTCATGATTATAGTTTTTCATATAAATCAAAGTATGTGCCGTGCGGGAAGTTACAGCTTGTAATGGCAAGGCGGTATTGTTTAGAACGTCACAATCTCTTAGCTTCTTTATGCTCTGCTGCTTTAGCTACAAGCGAAGCACTCTGACTCTACCCGCACAAAAAAACCGAAACGCTTAATTATAAAGACGTTTCGGGCTATTTTAGCTCCATGCTGCTATCAAGAGTAACGCTGTAACGCATTGCTTACAGTGCAGAGATCCCTATTTCAAGCGGTAGGTAACCCCCATATTCACCCCTTTACTCCACTCATCATTACCGTTATCGTCGATATTATCTTCCAGATCCTGCAACTTAGCCGTTAAATTTAAATCTAACTGGTTAGTCAAGTAGTAACGGAATGTTGAGCTCAGGGTATTAGTGGTAATATCCTCCACACCGGCAGCGTCCGTTTCGGCATGATTGAACACCCACAGGTTTTCCCAGTCGACGCGATCTGTTATCTCATTAGTTAAAGACATCGCATTATTGAAAATATAGCTATTGTTGTCATCGTCTAAGGTCGCAGTGATAATGGCTTCATTAGAGAACTGCGTTGAATTACCGATAGGATAATGGTATTCAGCCCCCACTTCTAAGGCCGGTTTACCACTTTCACCGTCATAGTCTGTAAAGACCATACCAACACCCGCACGTACTAACCAGCCTTGTTTACGCGTTGAAATACGCTCATTAACCAAGACATCGTATGATTTTAAGACCGCCCCCGCGCCGAGGTCACCGCCACCTGCAACCATACCTGAGCCTTTCAGAGCCGTTTCTATATCCGCAATCCAATACTGCTCATAGTCTGCAGCACCATATTGGGAACGATACTCACCTTCTTTATCAATCACTACCGCAACGGCTTGATAGACGGCATTAGACGGATCCCCCGTTAAGCTGCCACGATCGCGCAATGCTTCAATCATACGAATGGCACGTGCCATCGGCGTTACATTAATAACGCGTCCATAGCCCAAACCAATAGTCGCTTTGGTGAACGGGTCCACTTGTCCTTTCTGTAAGCCTACTTCGCCTTTACCGTAATAAAAAGCATCGTGGCTCTCTGGCTCAAAATACTTGTCTGCCGTGACAGCGCCTAATGCCTGATAATCAGACTCGTCTTCATCATCATCATTAGGGCCTCGAGAACGTGAGCCGGTACCTAGAAAATCAATTTTTGTGTTCATGTCTGGAGAACTGAACACCTGCTCATAATCAAGTGCAACGTCAAGGTCATAACTGGCTTGCTCCTGATTACCGTCGTTCAGATTAAATTGGCCGGAAACATAAGCATCCTGGTAAGCAGATGTCGCTTCAGTGTAATCAGTAACCGCTGGCACTGCATACGCACCTCCAGTTAACGCCATCATCACTGAAGCTGTTACTACGTTTAATTTTGTCATAGCATATCTTCCTTCTTGCTGAATTGTTGTTATTTTTTAATCGGTTATCTTTCTGCGTTGCTTGCAAAAAAATAAAATGTCAAAAAGATGTAACATTCATTTTAAAGATAAGCATTAATCTCAATTGCGCCAGAAAAATAATCGACACAGGTCACAGAGTTTAATTTTTTACTTTAAACACCTAATACTTATAGTTCAGAGAGGCAGAAAATGCCATGTTAGCCATGATTGATAGTTGCTGTTTTTAGCTACTCTTTTTCAGCTTACTTCAGGCTGAGAGCCTAAAAGCATAGCCCATATGCAGATGGTTTTTGTGCTTATCAATGGATAAGGCCGCCACTCGAAAAAGTTTAAATAAGAGCCATTCCCAAGCCAATACTGCTGTTTATTTTTTAAACAAACCTTGACTTGCACGGTAAATTCTATATAGTGCCCTTCAGCAAGAAAGAAAGCCTTTTGTTTACATTCTCCATTTCGTCGTTTTATTAATAATACCTCGCTCTGTAGTTTTTAAGTTCCAGTCTGTTTTTACGCTATTCACGCCTATTAAGGCAATCTAACATTGACATCCTCCCTCCACTAAATCAAAGATTTTAGTGGGGGATTCCTACTGCTAGACGCTCATGCCCGAGCGCAAGAATGTTTTTTGCCGCA
>JBFGZH010000189.1:0-5243 GCA_041586895.1 Psychromonas sp.
ACATACACTCCAGATATACTGCGTGTATGTTTGAATTTAATAAACGCTTTATGGAGAAAGGAGTTTCACTCACTTATTATTCTCTCAGTAACCCATAAGTCTGAGCAGGTTTTCTGCAGTTTCAATCGCTTCTTTGCGATTCGCAATATTTAGTTTTTGATATAAATTACGAATATGTGTTTTGATTGTAGTTCCTGCAACATCAAGTTCCTGCGCGATTTGTTCATTGCTGAATCCGGAATAAATCAAGCCTAGCACCTGCCACTCCCTTTGTGTCAAAGGACTGGTTCGAACCAGCTCCGGAATATCAGGGTGGTTAACTAGCCTGTCTACAAAGCTCTCATCGAAATGGGTGGAGCGACTTTTCTGCTTGCTCGAGATCTCTCTTACCAGCTGCTGAGCCCGATGTTTTTCCAGCTCGCCCAAGGTCGCTTTAGTTATTAGTTTTTGCAGTAAATCTTTGATACTGGCACCATCGATAAGAAAGTTGCCTATCATTCCGGTCTGATTAGTTAAGCTTAATGCCTCTTTTAATTTATCTAAGGCTAATAATTCATCACCTACTTTTACCGCAAGAACGACTTCTATAATGAGATTGCGATTAGTATCTGTGACTAAGTTTGATTTGTGCGCTTCAGATTGCAGAAAAGAGAGCGTTGCAGCCGCTTCTTTATACTCTTGCAAAAGGAGCTGAGCTCTGGAAATGTTTCTCCACTGCAGCTGCAAAAAGTGGTTATTTGCTTCTTCAGGGCGAATTGCACTCTTTAACCAATGCGTAATAGCATCTAAGTCAGCACGTGCCTGCCAATATAGAAGGAGTGACAGGGAAGCATTCGCAGTCCAGTCTAAATGATACGTTGATTGTTTTGTAAGTTGTTGAATTTTTTCTATAAATAACGATGCTTTATCAAGCTCTCCGCGACCAATGGCTATTCTCGCCAGCATTGAGTAGCTATGAAGGTGCTTACTCGGGTCAACATTACCCAGCACACTGATGCCTTTATAGGCACACTCTTCTGCTTCATCGAGACGATTCCAACACCAGAGTATTTGTGCTCTGTTTCGAAGTAGGAATTCGTGCAGTGGTAATTGTTGTAGCTTCTGCTTTTCAATTAACTGAAATGCGCGCTCTTGGAGCTCGAATGCCGCCTGAACAAAGCCTTGCGCCATTAATATTTCGCTTTGTTGCAGTATTGCCCATAAAGTTTGATGGAAAAGGTGATGCTGCCGGGATAGCTTTTCGACTTGTTGCATTAGTGGTAATGCTCTGTCTAGCTGCCCCATCACATGATTAACCTCACCGACGATTGAAGTTGCGACAATACGGCTTCTGTAATCATCTGAATCTATCTGGGTAAGGGCGAGCTCTGCCAGTTGTAAAGCTCTTTCGGGCGCATTTCTGTTGATCGCGACCTGTGCGAGAAGTGCATTGACCTGGCCTTTATCACTGCTGCTCAGGGTAATATTGCGTTTTATTATTTCATTTTCAGACTTAGTAAGCATATTTTCAACCGCCACATATCGATGTTGACTCTGCGCAAGCCAGGCTCTTAGTAGAGGTAACTTCATGCTTGCATACAACTTATCTTTTGGCAGATCATTGATTGCTCTTTCCAGTGTTGTGAGTTCTCCATGGTTAAACATGTGCCAGCCATGCTCAGAAATGATTTGTGCAAGAAGATCTCCGTCTTTTGCTTTTTGTGCATGAAGCATTGCCTGATGAGGATTCTCTAATGTAAGCCATGCTTTGGCCGCCTTACGATGAAGCCTGTTTTCCTCTTGAGGGATTTGGGCATGACGTTCATGAGCTAAAAATTCTGCAAATAAATGATGGAATCTGAACCAGTTCTGCTCACCCTCTAAAGGGTATATAAACAGCCCGTACCTGTTAAGGAACTCGAGCATACTGAGTGCATCCTCCCTATCAGTAAGCGCACTAATCAGCGTATCGTTAAATGTGCTAAGTACTGAGCATTGCATTAAAAAATGCCGAGTCTCGGTGTCTAGAAGATCGAAAACTTCTTCAACAAGGTATTCCCACAGGTGGCCATTGCTGAAATTAGAAACAGATTCTGCGGATTGAGCGAGCGTTTTTTTATGGTGTTGCGCTTGCAGTGCAATAAGCTGCAGCGCAGAAGGCCAGCCTTCGACATATGTTCTTAGGTTGTCTGCGGTAGCATCATCTATGCCTTCGGTGACTCGTTGGTTGAAGAAACGTGTTGTTTCTTCAGTATCAAAAGCCAGCAGCCCATTACCTATTTCGATCATTAAATCACGGACACGTAGGTTCGCGGTGCCTAAAGGGGGGGTCGAGCGGCTGGTAACAACAAGTGTAAGATTGTCCGGCATATGCTTGATGAAAAAACGCATACCCTCATGGATATCATTTTCTTTGATCAGGTGGTAGTCATCGAGCACGATATAACACTCTCCATGATAACTGGAAAGTTCAGCGAAAACTTCTCCAAACAATGACTGCAGAGAAGAAAACTGGCGCCTTTCCGCTAGAGTCTGAGAGTTAGGGCAGCTATCACTTGTTGCTTTGTTTATTGCGCGAATAAAATAGTTAATGAAATGGAAAACGTCATTATCATTTTCATCAAGGCTATACCAACCAACAGAGGGTTTATCAGCCAGCCATTGAGCTGCCATTGTCGTTTTTCCATACCCCGCAGGGGAGCGAAATAAGACCAGCTTGTAAAAAGAAGCTTGCTGCAATAAATGTAATACTCGGGGTCTTGGTATTGCGTTGTGCAGTCTACCGGGTCTTGTGAGTTTTGAAGGGATCAACATGTCACTTATCTTTTAATAGTTAATAGTCATTTTCGTTTATGGGGCGAATCCTACGTCAAGTTCGCTTCAGTTGACCACTATGCGCCTCAAAATAGCTTGAACTTATACGTGTTTTCAATGTTTCATATCTTTGCAGTGTGACGGGGGTCACGCATTGTGCGGTTTCGTGTGGGGAAGCTGTTTCGATAAACAGGCCCTGGCACAATAAATTATTTATGTGACCCGCATTGTGTTTTAGGAATGCGGCGATGCGGGTACTTTTTGCCGCAATGCTGAAGAAGATGTCGAATTAGAAAATTTAAGGTGATGTGCGTCACTTAATTATGGATGAACGGTCATTTATAGGTGAAAAAATCAAGGATGCATAGGAAAAGGAGTATCTACGCCCTTCATACTCCTCCTTTTATAACGCAAGGTTAGGAGGATGCTCAGCATTTTATCTGGACACAAAATAAGCCTCAGTTAAAAACCAACAGAAGAGATTTGCGATGAAACCTATTCAACAAAAGAAATTTGATAAAGCTTTATTCAAAGCTGAAATTATAACGCATTTAAACTCTACTTATGCAAAAACTGAGGATACAGCAACGACGCGCGACTGGTACCTTGCTATGGGGCGAGCACTAGCTGGACTAACAACTGTCGATTTACTTGAAACAGAACAAGATCCGAGAATCAAGAACGCAAAGAGTGTTAACTATCTGTCATTAGAATTCCTTATCGGTCGTTTAACAGGTAACAATCTGATCAGCATGGGGCTTTATGCTCAAATTGATGAAGCGATGAAAGAGATGGGACATAGCCTTTCCGATCTGCTTGAAGAAGAACGTGATCCTTCATTAGGTAATGGTGGTCTCGGCCGTCTGGCGGCCTGTTTTATGGATTCATGTGCGGCGCAGGAGTTCCCGACTATCGGTTATGGTCTGCACTATGAATACGGTCTTTTCAAGCAGTCATTTGAAGATTGCCATCAGAAAGAAGCGCCTGATGCATGGCGTGGAGTGGAAGGTTACCCTTGGGAAGTGGCTCGTCCTGAATATGCTCAGGAGATCGGTTTCTATGGCCACGTAGAACCTTATATTGAGAATGGCAAAGAGAAGCGTCGTTGGGTTCCGGGCATGTTTGTTAAGGGAATGCCATGGGATCTGCCAATTGTTGGTTACGAAAGCGACACTGTTTATCCATTACGTTTGTGGGAGTGTCAGGCTATTGCTCCTTTCTCATTAGAAAGTTTCAACAACGGTGATTACTTCGAAGCGCAGCATGCCTTGATTGATGCGGGTAACGTTACTAAGGTTCTCTATCCAAACGATAACCACGAAAAAGGGAAGACACTGCGCCTAATGCAGCAGTATTTCCACAGTGCCGCGTCAGTAAAAGATATCCTCCGTCGTCATGATGAGGCTGGTCACAAGCTTGAAGATCTTCCTAAGTATGAATCTATTCAGCTTAACGATACTCACCCGACTATCGCTATTCCTGAATTGATGCGCATCTTGGTTGATGAGCGCGGTCTAACCTGGGGGGATGCATGGGCAATCTGCTCTAAGACATTTGCTTATACGAACCACACCCTATTACCGGAAGCGCTGGAAACCTGGTCTGAGTCGCTGATCCAGCGTCTGCTGCCTCGTCATATGGAAATTATATTTCATATCAACCATTTATTCATGCAGGAAGTCCGTGCTAAATGGCCTGGCGATGTAGATAAGCAGCGTAAGCTTTCTATTATTGAGGATGGTTTCCACCGTATGGTGCGTATGGCGAACCTCTGTGTCGTTGGCTCTTATGCGGTAAACGGTGTTGCGGCGCTTCACTCTGAGCTGGTTAAACGTGACTTGTTCCCTGAATTCAACGAGCTCTATCCAAACCGTCTGCAAAATGTAACAAATGGTGTGACACCTCGTCGTTGGTTGAAATTCTGTAACCCGGGTCTTGCTCAGTTAATTACTGACAAGATCGGTGCTAAGTGGCCGGCCGATCTGGAGCAGCTTAGTCAAATCGCTACATTTGCTGAAGATAAAGCCTTCCAGAAAGATTATATGGACGTTAAAAAGTACAACAAAGAACGTCTGGCTAAGTGGGTGAAGGAGAACATGGATATTGAGCTGGACACAAATGCAATCTTTGATGTGCAAATCAAGCGCCTGCATGAGTATAAGCGTCAGCACCTGAACCTGCTGCACATTCTTTCTCTGTACCACCGCCTGCTCAATGAGCCTGCGTTTGCTATGGCGCCACGGGTTGTATTTTTCGCAGCAAAAGCGGCACCTGGTTATCATTTGGCGAAAGAGATTATCTTTGCAATCAATAAGGTTGCCGAGACTATCAATAATGATCAGCGCATCAATGGCAAACTAAAAGTGGTCTTTATTCCTGACTACCGCGTGAGTATGGCTGAGATCATTATTCCGGCAGCGGATGTGTCTGAGCAGATCTCTACTGCAGGC
>JBFGZH010000190.1:0-5215 GCA_041586895.1 Psychromonas sp.
TATACATCAATTCAGAGGTCACTGCCAGGTAACCAAACTGACCCAGCCCGCCAACACAGAGGATAACCCCATAGAAAAAGAGCAGGGTATCCCACTCGGCACGAGCAATTTTACGGAACAGATCAAAACCTTCAACATGGCCATGACTCTGTGCTTTTGCACCATTATCACAATGTTCGTCCGGGTTATGTCCGGTCATATCCAGTGGCTGATCACCGGTAATAATACGATGCTCTTTTTTCTTCAGGTAGTAAGAGAAGAAGCCAAGATAACCCAGGCCAAGCATCATACCGGTAGCGGGGGGCAGGTGTAAAAAGTTATGGAAGGACACTGCCGTAACAATAGTCAGGATAAAAAGAGCAATAATTCTCTTTGCACCTAACTTCATTGTGACCGCGTCATCCATCGCCTCGGGACGATCCTTGCTGACCGTCAGGCTCATGATAGTCGCCGGAATCAACCAGTTAACCAGGGATGGCAGGAAAATAGCGAAGAATTCTGCAAATTCAACTTTTCCTTTCTGCCAGACCATCAGCGTAGTGATATCACCGAAGGGAGAAAAGGCACCGCCGGCATTCGCCGCGACAACCACATTGATACAGGCAACGATAACGAATTTTTTATTGTTGCCACCAACGGCCATTACGACTGCACCCATCAATAGGGCTGTGGTCAGGTTATCCGCCAACGGTGAAATCAGGAATGCCAGCAGCCCGGTCACCCAGAATACCACCAGCAGGCTGAAGCCGCGACCGACCAGCCAGGAGCGCAGGGCCTGAAAAACATCCCGCTCATCCATGGCGTTGATATAGGTCATGGCTGCCAGCAGAAAGAGAAATAACTCTGAGTATTCTATCAGATTGTGTTTGATTGCTGCGTGCGGGGTATGGGTGTCCCCGATTCCTGCGTAGGCAAGCGCTACCAATACCCAGATCAGACCGGCGGCAAGCATCACCGGCTTACTTTTACGCAAGTGCAGTTGTTCTTCGAAGATAACCAATGAATAGGCCGCGACAAAAAATAGCAGCGCCACTATCCCATAGAAAGTGGTGGTCATGTTGATGAAATCACCACTTCCACTGCTGGCCATGGCAGGCACTGCAGCGCCAAAAAATAGGGATAGCCCCTGTAAAAGTTTTTTCACAATATCTCCTTTTATCCTTTAGTCCACAATTAAATTTATACAAATAGAAACAAGTTAGCTTGAAAAGCGATCTCGTTCAGAAATTAAAAATAAAGTACTACAAGTAAGCCTATAAAATAGGGTAAGAACATAGAGCATACTGCTCTGTTTGATATTGATAAATATCAATAGAATCTGAACAAAATGTTGAAAATATTATGCGTAATCAGTGATAAGGTTCGTTTGCGTTGTTTAGCGTTGCGTGTCGTGGGTATCAATAATGCAGCAGAGTGAAATTAATTTTTATTGTACTATTTTTTTGTCAATTATATGTCATTATCGTGGGCTGGTCGATGCGCCACAATTCATGGCAAGCGTTTTTTATTCAAAGCAAAGGCAATGCTGATTATCACCGTGATAGCGGCATAAAATCATAACCTGTTGCTATAAAGCATGGCTAAAAACGCCAATACAGAAGTCACAAACTGCCTCCGCCAAAATATGCTTAAATCGTTGTCAGCACTATGCAGGCTTAATTGCAGAAAAGGTTTTATCTTCACTGAGAGCGAATTCAGTCAAGCAGTATTGACTATTGCAGAAAGGGGAAGACTAATAGCTAGGAAATTTGTGATAGGGGGTAACTTTCTTATTACTGCAATATTCAAAGTTGAATATGCAAGCCGTCCTTGGTGTCCCCAGGTGTGCTTTTAGATGGTTAACAAATGCCTGTTTGCACCGATAACGTTAAACTCTCCGATATTCATTTGTAACAAAAAGTAGCTTAACTAGAGTGTGTGAATCTAGCTGACCATGCCATAACTTAACTCTTCTTCATAGTAAGTTTTATTGGAATCTAACCATTCTTCCAATCCATCGATGCTTCCATAAAAGAGGCACTGGTTATTCATATCCATAACATTCCAGGTTTGATGAAATGTGTCGTAGGTAGAAAAAACTTTAATTTTACTAGATTGCATGCTAAATACCTTCCTTTAAGCTGTTGAATTGTCAGTTAAAAAATAACCATACATAACCCAATAATGAGTAAAGTAAATAGTAATTAAGAGCTGGTATATTTCAGGTGCAATAATATTCCACTTTATTGTATAAATATGTAGGCTTTTTGTTTTAATTTGTAACAATTTATAATGGCTGAGCAATAACTAATAAATAAAAACCGGACATCAGGATCTTATGTATCATCGCTATTTTTCAAAAGGTATAATCGTGTTTAATGATCACCTGCATACGGTATGGGCCAGCTCAGAAACACGGGAAATCTTAGTAAAGAAGATCGTTAAAAATATAGAATCGATTGAGTTTTTATAATCTTACTGCGCCGCTATTTTGCTTGAAATAGCAGCACAATTAGGAAATGGCAGGTGAAACCACTATGTCCGGCAATAGTGGTATTAAATAGCCTGAGCAGGAACCGCTTGTTGTAGTCTCTCTTTTCTTTTGTGATGCCCTCTCCAGATGATTAGCGTTAATGTAGAGATAATCGCTCCTATGATTGCAGCACCAAACCAGATACCGCCAGCCGCAAAAGCACCTAAACCGGCATTATCCAGCAGGAAGATAGAAACGATAGCCGCTCCCGGTGTTGACAGACCGATACCTGCTGCAGCAACGATTGCACCGGTAGCGATTGACCCCACTAAGAATGAACCGATAACACGAAGGGGGTCTTCGATAGCCATTGGAATCGCACCTTCAGTAATACCTGCAAGGCCAAGTAACCAGGTAGATTTACCAAGTTCAATTTCAAACTCATGAAACAGACGCGGAGCAATCATAGTAGAAAAAGTTACTGTAAAGGCCGATACCATTGTTACTGAAGTGAAGATTGCGTATGGGCCGTATATACCGTTAGCCATTGCTCCAAGACAGAATAGATAAGCAGTTTTATTTACCGGGCCACCAAGGTCGAGCGATACGAAACAGCCAATAGCCGCACCTAACAACAGAGCGTTACCGTCGAGCAGGGTGTTTAACCAGTCAGTTAAGCCCTGATTTAATGCAGCTACCGGTTTACCGATAACAAACATCATTAAAGTACTAACTACTAGGGTACCGAGCACAGGGTATAGGTAAAATTCAGCAAAACCATTAAATGTAGGTTTTAAACGGATATTATCTCTCATCCAGCGCATTACGTAACCGGCAACAATACCACCGACAGCACCACCAATAAAACCGGAACCAATTATATTTGCAGCAAGACCGGCAGCAAAACCCGGACCTAATGCCGGTTTATCTGCAATCGCGTATGCCGTGTAGGCAGCAAGTACAGGTATCATTAATGCACCCAGTAGACCGTCACCCAATTTACGGAACATCCACAACCAGGAATCTTCTGTTCCATACAATTCCTGCAGACCAAAAATTTGAGCAATGAGTATGGCAGCGGCAAGTACAGTAGCACCGGCGACAATAAGTGGAACCGCAAATGAGATACCGATTAACGAGGCACGTTTAAGCTCTGTTTTAATAGGTAGTTTCTTCGGTTTAAGAGGTGGTTTTTTAGGTGCTTCTTTTTCTTTTGTCTCTTCACCTTTAAGCAGAGCAATCAGCTCTTCAGTCGTTGTCGCCTTTAGCGCTGCTTCACGAACATCATCATCAACCAGCGTAGAGGTTAAGTCTGTAAGGAGCTGCATATGCGTTGAACTCGCTTCAGCATTGGGGATCGCTAATAAGAAGATTAAGTTAACATCTTCCATTTCGTCTTCATCCATGCCAGGCCATCTCACCGTTTCTTTCAGTGTGGCCACTGCAAAACTTGCTTCTTTTACTGCATCAGACTTACCATGGGGGACAGCAAGACCTTTGCCTAACGCCGTTGCGCCATGTGCTTCACGTGCAAATACGGCTTCAAGGTATTGTTTTTTATTATGCAGCTTACCCTGCTGATCAAGCTGTTCGGCAAGCGCTTTAATAGCTGTATCTCTATCTGCATATGCAGTTTGCAAATTGATCAGAGAGCTGTTGGTAAGTGTTGTAAGATTCATAAATATTTCCCTATTTCCCCTCTATAAGTTTGACTAAGATTAGGATCAACAGACCTTAATTAGCGTGGGATAATACCTATTTAACACATAAACGCTGTGATCTAGATCTACATTGTGACTTTTTTGTGTTGTTGTTTGTATTTTTATTTTTATTTATATTTATATTCTCTTTGCCGGTTGCGTTTTTTCCAATAACTACATACTCAAATTATTATTTTTTATTCTATTTTTACTGTTGTTGTTAGCGGCAGAGTGTAGTTGAGCTGCAATGAGGTGTGTTTTGTTTTAAATAGGTATTACCTTTTTCCGCCAGCATTTCCTGCGTGTTGCTTTAACCGGTTTGCGCGTTTTATTGAGTGTGTTCATCTTTAGCGCTAATTTTGTTAGAGTTTCTGCTTTAGCAATGCTTGTAGGTAGGTGAATATAATGGCAGAGATATTTTTTGCTGGTGGCTGTTTATGGGGGGTTCAAGAGTTTATGCGTCACTTGCCCGGCGTCATCAGCACGGAAGCCGGAAGGGCTAACGGCTCCTCTTCTTCGACACAAGCGCCATATGACGGCTATGCAGAATGCGTACGAACGCAATTTGATCCGCAGAGCGTTTCCATCACCCAGCTGCTTGATTACTTTTTTGAAATTATTGACCCTTACAGTATTAACCGCCAGGGCGATGATGTTGGCGAAAAATACCGCACTGGCGTATACAGTCGCAATTACAAACATCTCGAGGAGGTTAAGCAGTATATCGCTTCTCGACCCGATGCCGCTAAAATTGCTGTGGAAATAAAACCATTGTCAAACTACGTGAGAAGTGATGATGAACATCAGGATCGTTTGACCTTAAACCCAGATGATTATTGTCATATCCCATTAAATTTACTACACAAATATCGCCGCACATAAAGTGAGAGGTGTTGATGCTGGTTGCTAATTAGCGCTCCTGATTAGTGATGAGTGATTAGTGATGAGTGATTAGTGATGAGTGATTAGTGATTAGTGATTAGTGATTAGTGGTTAGTGATTAGTGGTTAGTGATTAGTGATTAGTGATTAGTAATTATTCATTAGTAATTACTAATGAATAA
>JBFGZH010000191.1:0-5214 GCA_041586895.1 Psychromonas sp.
CTACAACAATATGGCCAGCTTTGAAGATGCCGGAGTCACTGTGTAATGCGCGGCCGGGAACGCTGTCAGGACTATGCCAAGTATCAGCTGCAGCTGTTTCTGCTGGCCTTGGGATTTTTCTCGCGCATTCCGATAAGCAGCACTATTCCCTACTCCAGTCAGCGCATGAATCAAGCAGGGCGCTACTTTCCCTTAGTCGGCCTGTTACTCGGCGCGCTGTGCGGCCTGCTGTTTATCCTGCTAATGCAGATCTTTAGCAGCGAGATTGCTATTTTCTTAAGCATGCTCTTTAGCCTGTTACTCACCGGCGCTTTCCATGAAGACGGCTTAACCGATATGGTCGATGGCATAGGCGGCGGCATGACCATTGAACGCCGCCTGACGATTATGAAGGACAGCCGCATCGGCACTTATGGCGGCAGTGCACTGATTATGGCGCTGCTGGGCAAATTTTTACTGCTCAGCCAGTTAAGCTCAGGTATCCTGGCGCAAACATTTCTGCCGCTATCACCATGGCAGGCAACAGCGCCTTTGGCCAGTGTTTTTCTGCTCTGGGTGATTGCTTACACACTCAGCCGCGCCGTGGCGGCCAGCCTGATCTTTAATACTCCCTATGTCAGTGACCCGCAGGGCAGCAAAAGTAAACCGCTGGCAGCCCGGCAATCAAAAGGCGAGCTTGTCTTTATTACCCTCTCTGCCCTGCTGCCCTGTTTGCTGCTCAAACTGCCGATACTCGGCGCCTTAATGATCAGCGCTCTTATCTTTCGCCAGCTCTTTCGACGCTACCTGCTGGCAAGGCTTGGCGGTTTTACCGGAGACTGTTTAGGCGCAGCGCAGCAACTGATGGAACTGCTTATCTATCTGCTGTTACTCGCGCTCTTAAATCCGGCCAGTGCGCTGGCTATAGGTTAAGGCAAATGATGAACAAATATGCACATTTAATATTAGGCGGCGCCCGCTCGGGTAAATCCAGCTTTGCCGAAGCCTGCGCACGAAACATCGCCGAGCAGCAGGGTTATCAGCTTCATTATGTGGCCACCGCCACGGCTTTTGATACAGAGATGCAAAAACGTATTGCCCATCACCAAAAGCTACGCCAGCAAGCACATCTTATGCGCTGGCATGAACACGAGTGCCCCACCAAGTTAGCCGCCCTGCTGTCCACCTTTAGCGACCAAGATGTGGTACTGATCGACTGCTTGACTCTGTGGCTGAATAATCTCATCTTCGAACTAGGCGAACAGCCGGATGAAACAATGCTGAAAGAAAAGATTGCGCAGTTTGTGTCCGCCGTTGAGCAGTGTCAGGCACAACTGCTGCTAGTGGCCAATGAAGTCGGCCTGGGCGTGATTCCTATGGGTGAGATTTCGCGTTTATTCGTTGACCATGCCGGCTGGCTCAATCAAAAGCTGGCCAGGGTTGTCCCGCAGGTCACCTTTATTGCCGCCGGTTTAGCCATGCCCTTAAAGGGCAGTGCACAGTGAAAGAGTGTAACTTTTACCTGCTGCGCCATGGCCAAGTCGAGGGGGAGGCGGCATTAAACGGACGCACGAATCGCACAGTCCCTGCCGCCGTGCAGGAGCAGATCAGCGCCGCGCTAGACAGGCGAAATATTGCCTTTGAGCATATTATCAGCTCGCCCTTAAGCCGTTGCGCCGATTTAGCACGGCTGTTAAAAAAACAGCAGCCGCAAATAAAGCTGAGCATAGCAGAGCAACTTCAGGAGATCTCATTCGGCACGCTCGATGGCCAAGCCTTTGACAGCATCAAAGACAAGTGGCCGCTACTGGATGCCTTTTGGCAAAACCCGGCTGAAAATACCCTGCCGGAAGCGGAAAGCCTCAGTGATTTTAGACAGCGAGTCGTTTCTGCCTGGTCTGAGATAACAGCGGCCGATCACAGTCATACCCTGATTATCACCCATGGCGGTGTGATCCGTATGATCCTGGCCGAAGCCCTGCAGCTGGACTGGAAAAATCCTGCCTGGCATAGCAACTTAGCCATAGCCAACGCCTCTGTTACTCATATTCAAGTCAAAAAATTTGCACAAAATTATATCAGCGTGAGAAGCATTGCCAGCGAACTTATTCGCTAACGCTTTGTTAATATGAATATTGCTCATTTACAACAGCAGTAAACTGGATTTGCCGATTAAAAGCAAGAGCTTGACAGTGATCACAGTTTACCTATAATCGCCACTCTTTATGTACTTTGTGCGCTGCGCAAAGTTAATGGGAAGCAGGAAAAGCCTGCACTGCCCCCGCAACTGTGTGTATATCATAATACAAGTCAGATACCAGCATAAAGAGCGTCACTGTCCATTAAGCGGGTCGGCTTAACTGGAACGTAATATCGTAATGGTGGCGAGCCAAAGAAAGTCTTTGCTGCTCAGTCTTTATTAATTAACGATGTCACTGCCTTGATAGGGCTGCTCCAGCAAGCTTTCTTCTTATTTAAAAAAATAACAAGGAAGAACCATGTTAAAGTTACGTCATACTCCCCTCGCCTTCATTGTCGGCAGCTTATTAAGCACGCCAGGTTTTGCTGCACAAGCCGCCGCTACACAGGATGATATTGTTATCTCCGCCAGCCGTGTAGAAACTAAACGCATTGAAACCGGCAGTTCAATTACCATACTCGATGCGCAATACCTGCAGGAAAACCAGGCACGTACCGTTGCCGAAGTGCTGCAGGATGTACCCGGTGTCAGCGTTTCAAGCAACGGAGGTTTAGGCAAAACAACCTCGGTTTTTATTCGCGGTGCCGGTTCCAATAAAACCTTAGTCATTATTGACGGTGTGGAAGTCAATGATCTATCCAGCATTACCGGCGGCTATAGCTTTGCTAACCTAATGGCGGATAATATTGAGCGCATTGAAGTATTAAGAGGCTCGCAAAGCGCGCTATGGGGCAGCGATGCCATGGGCGGCGTGATCAATATTATCACTAAAAAAGGCCAGGGCGACTTTAAGCAGACGGCTAGCTTTGAAGTGGGAGAGAATGACTACCACAAAGAAAGCGTCAGCATCCGCGGTACGCAGGGCAACAGTCACTACTCACTCTTTGCCAGTAACCTGGAAACTAACGGTATCAGCGCCAAAACGGGTGAATTTGATGATCCTGATGACGACGGTTACACAAATCAAAACGTTACCCTGAAAGCAGGACATCAGTTTACTGATATTTTCTTAGTTGATGGTGTAATGCGTTATACTCGTGCTGATTCTGATTACGATTCTTCTAATTACAACTCTACGGCAAATGCTGACAACAATAGCCACACAAAAACGCGTCAACGTTTAGCTAAACTTAATACTCATCTAAACCTACTGGATAACAGATGGAAAAATCGCTTGTCATTTTCTTATGCAGATTCAAAATCAGAAAACTATGATCCACAAAGAATAAACTGGATAACAAGTGAATCAGAGTCGTATACTGAAAACTCAGGAGAAAATATAAAAACTGAATTGCAAAGCGATTATTTCTTAAATACCAATGGTGATTTTAACCAAAGATTCACTGTCGTTGCTGAAACTGAAAAATCAACATATCAACCTTGGTCTGTTACTCAGGAGCAAAATATGGATAGCTCATCTGCTGTTGTTGAATATGCAGTTGATTGGTGCCAAAGCATTTTCTTAACCACCTCTTTACGTCGTGATTTTAACAGTGACTTTGATAATACAACTACCCATAAAGTTGCTTTAACTGGCTGGGCAACGGATGGCATTCGCCTACATGCCAGCCATGGCACGGGTGTCAAAAATCCGACTTTTAGTCAACTATTTGGCGATTATGCTACGCCAGATCTTAATCCAGAAACAAGTGATAGTTGGGATGTAGGTATTGAGTACAATTTTGCAAGCCTTGATGGCTATATTGATCTGACTTATTTTAATGCTGATTATGATGATGCTATCCGTTGGTCAGAAAGTAGTTATGAAAACATAGATGAAAAAACCAATGGCGTCGAGATAAGTACAACTTTCACCGTAACTGAAGATTTCCGCGCCAACGCCAGTTACACCTTTATGGAAACCGATGATGGTAACGGTAATGAGCTGCTGCGCCGACCAAAACATTCGGCGAGCATCAATGCCAACTATAAATACACGCCTAAGCTGAGTGCCAATATTGGTGCCCGTTATGTGGGCAAACGTTTAGATTACGGTAATGTTGATCTTGATGACTACACTGTGGTTAATATTGCCGCCGCTTATCAGGTCAATGAACATATCACTGTTTCAGGGCGTATTGAAAACGCCTTTGATAAAGACTACGAAGAAGTCAGCGGTTATAACACAGACTCGGCAACGGCCTATGTCGGCGTAAGCTTTCAATAATCTATAGCGAGTAAAAGAGGATGAAATGAACAATTTTAAGTTAACTTTTTTCATCCTCTTTTTATTGCTGCTTATTACTTTGATCCACCAGCAGAAAGGGCCGTTATTTGCCCTGTTTACAGAGGGTCAGGGTAATTTCACCACACAAATACAGGGAGATGATTTTCCGAAAACTCTGACTGACAGAACAGGGATTCAATTTGTCTTAGCAAAGTCCCCTAGCCGTATTATCTCGGCGACCCTGGCAACAGATCATATGCTTTCCGATCTCATTAACCCGCAACGTTTGCTCGCTGTCAGCACCTATGTCGATTACCCCAGCCTGTCCAATATCGTCGGTTTTTATGATCAAGAGATCGCCCGCAGCGAGGGAGAAATTGAGTCGATACTCGCGCTGCAGCCGGACCTGGTCTTTGCCGCCTCTTTCAGCAATCCGGAAACCGTGCGTTACCTGCTGCGCAGCCATATTCCCGTGGTTCGTCTCAGTGAATTTAACTCCTTTGCCGATATTTTTAATAATCTGCGCATTATCGCCGATATCACGGATACAGAGGCACGCGCCGAGCAGCTGATTGACAATATCCAGAAACGCATTGCCTTTATACAAGCGCAGCTTGAGAATAAAGCCAAACCGCGCGTGCTTTATTATGACCTCAACGGCTACAGCGTCGGCGGTAACTCGCTAATGGATGAGGCGATTCGACTCTCCGGCGGCATTAATGTTGCCGCAGGCGTACTCGCCGATGGCGAAAATAAAATCAGTGAAGAGCTGGCTATCTCTTTGCAGCCGGATGTGATTGTTATGAACCAATGGGTTTTTAATCAGCGCGACGATCAGCTATCACCGACCACTATTTTAGCCAATAAA
>JBFGZH010000192.1:0-5194 GCA_041586895.1 Psychromonas sp.
AAATGGAGTCTGAAGCAGGTCAAGGTAATGACTACTTATTACCTAAAGCTGACTATGCAACAGGAGAGTGGCACACAGTTACAGTTAATGTAAGCGAGTTAAATACAGGTACTCTAGATATTACTGAAGTGAATAAACCAATTGCATTATTAGCTAATTGGGCTGAATCACAAGCTGGTGTTGAATTTAAAATCAAAAATGTAACCTTAGCTAAATAACTTTACCTTATTGATTTTTAAACCTTTAAATAGCGATCTAGGAAAAGTTATCTAGATCGCTATTTTCATTTCTATGGCGCTGAGTCGTACTGGCTAGGCAATTTCACCATTAGACTGGGTCATGGTGATAAAGTGATATACCGCACCAATAAGACCTGAATCATTATTAAATTTACAGCTTTCAATCGTGACCAGTTGTTCAACTGAAAATGCTCCTAAGTCATTTTGGAAGTCTAAAATCTTTTCAAAGTTTTCTTTGATTGCGGTAAAAATTTCACTGCGGGCACTGATTGCCCCACCAATAAGTATCTTTTCTGGGTTAAGAGTAAAGGTTAGATTATATAAGCCCATTGCCAGGCTTTGGTAAAACTCGGTAATGCTTTGTTTGGCAAGATTATCGCCTTGCTCAGCCAGGCGATAAATCTCTTCACCGGATATCTGTTCAAGGGTTAAACCGCCATGGTGTTCTGCATAACGTCGTCTTAAGCCGCTATATACAGAAGCATTGTCACTTAGGCTCAGCTGTTTGTCGTCGCTGGAAAAGATATTTCCCATTAGCATGTAACCAAATTCTCCGGCCATATATTGATGACCACGAATAAGCTGATTGTTCAGAAAAACAGCACCGCCAATGCCCGTGCCTATATTCATGCACAGAAAGTTCTCGCTGGTTTGTGCATTTCCAAGCCACTTTTCTGCGAGGGCGACGCAGTTAACATCATTATCCAGCTCAACAGGCAGAGCTAATTTTGTCATTAAAACCTCTTTGAAATTAAATTCATAAAAGTCCTTGATGGCTCCACCGGTTTTTAAATAGCCGCTGTCAATATTAACAAAACCGGGCACTGAAAAGGCTACGCCTTCAAAGGCATAAAGTGAGGCATATTTTTCTTTAATGGCGACAATATTGTTAATAATGGCTTCGCCACTTAACTTTGTTTGTACCTTGCCGCGTTGTAAAATTTCCCCCCGTTCATTGACTACGCCATATTTAATATTTGTTCCACCAATATCGAATGATAAATAAAATTTCATATTCAGTATATTCCACTAATTGTTGAGTTAAGTTAAAGGCGTTCAGGCAGAAAAGCTTTAAGTATAAAAAACGACCGTAAGTAACTTAAGAGTAATTAACCTTTAGTTATGCTGTAGCAAGCGTTAAATTATTCATCCAATAACGTTTTAAGTAACGGTGAAAACACAGAATAAATTTCACTAACTCTTCCGCCAACATCAACATATATACATATTGGAACTCCCAGTGCAATATAAAAGCAGCAAACGCAGTCAGTGGGACACCCACTATCCAGGTGGAAAAGAAATCCATACGTAAACAAAAGTGATTGTCGCCACCTGCACGTAAAATGCCGTTGATGATAACCATATTGAGCATGCGTAGCCAGATTGCACAGCAAAGTATCGTCAATGCAGGTGAAGCAAGCGGATACAACTCTTTACTGTTCAGATTTAACCAGGACAAAATAATCCCTTTGCTGAATAAAAGTATTAATCCTATACACAAACCAGATGCAAAGACGGTTTTTATAAAGAACTTAGACATTTTAAAGGCGTTAACAAATTCATCTCTTCCTAATGACTGCCCGAGTAGTACTGAGCAGGCTACTGAAATGCCGAAAAACAAGGAATAACATAATGACTCAAAGGGGCCTATCATGCTGAATACCGCTAGCTCTGTTGTTCCCATGTGCCCGAAAATCATTTGATATGACAGTGTGCCGGCAGCCCATATCAATGCGCTGAATGTAGAAGGGACTGCTATGTGTTTATATGATGACCATAACTTATCGGATTCAGCTAGTATTACAGCTTTGATCAACCAGTGTCTGCGCCAGGATAAAAAGCCAAATATAAGCACAACCTGCAGTAAGCGTGAAATAGTTGTCGCGAGCGCTGCACCAGCAACACCCATTGCCGGAACACCGAATCCGCCCTTAATAAGCCAGAAATTCAATGCTATGTTGATGAATATTGTGATCGTACCCAGGCATAAAGGTGTGACAGTGTCACCCGAAGAGCGCATAGCAGATTCCGAGATCATGATCAGGTGAGTCAGGAACAATACCGGAAAGCTGTACCAGAGGTAGGTTGAACCTAACTCAATCACTGTTGCATCAGTTGTCTGCAACATCATGATGTAACCGGAAAACAGCGTGATTGCTAAACTAACCGGCAGCAATATTTTGACACCGCAGCGCATAGCCAGCATAGTCATTGTTTTTGCTGAGCGTGGATCATTTTTTCCCCAATATTGCGCAACTAAAATACCATTCGCTGATGCCATCCCTGCTATTATCATAGTGGCAACAAAATGCCATTTTGAGGCAATGCCCACAGATGCCGTTGCTTCTTGGCCAAATTCACTGACCATCAATACATCAGCAAGTGATAAGATAGCAACCAGTGCACTTTGAATGGAAACCGGAAATCCAAGCTTAACAATCTTTGTGAACAGAAGGCCAGATCTGGATTTGTCGTTTGCTTGCAGATAATTTTTAATCGCCATATGTGCTCCTTGTTTTAGAAGGCAACTATAGGTGTCGAGAACTAAAAATAGAATGTGTGAAAATAGAGAAAACCTGTGCAAATCCGTCATCAGTAAAATACAGCCAAAATCACAATGGCATGACGATGTCTATCTGGCGGATAAGTGCAAAGAGCGATTTCTGACGACCTCTGATATCCCGGAGCTTATTCAGGAAGAGATTTTTATGGCGGGGATGGCCGAACTTGTTGATGGTTATCATGTAGAGCGAGATGGTGTTGCTGTTCATTCCTTAATTTTCACCTTAGAGGGGAGTGGCATTTTAACAACAGCAGATAGTGTTGAGTTAATCGAGCCTTACACTCTATTGATTCTTCCTGCACATACCCCATTTCGTTTTGAACTGAACTGCGTCGATAACTACTGGAAAATGATCTGGTTATTGCCTCAAGATACCGGCAAATGGAAGCACTTTGCCGAGTTGGGACAAACGATTCTGCCATACCACCAATGCGAACAAATATGGTCTCTGCTGAATTTGATTCATTGCGAAATTGCTGGAAGATCTGCTTTTCGCCGTTTGCTGGTTAGTGAATTAAACTTACTGCTTACGGGGGTGGAAGCGAAATCAAGCAGTTCAGTGTCACGTGTGCATACATTATTTAATGAAGTGGAAAGTCAACTGCATCTGCCGTGGACAGTTAAAGAGATGGCCTCCCGCTGCTTTATTAGTGAAGAGCAGCTGAATCGCATCTCAAAAAATTTATACAATATGTCACCAAGAGCAAAACTGATTCATTTACGTATGGAGAAAGCGGTAGATTTACTGCAATACGGTGAATGGACGATCTCCATGATTGCGCTGCGTTTAGGCTATAAAGATCCTTATAATTTTAGCCACCGGTTTAGGAAATTTTTTGGCTGTTCACCGAGCAATTACCGGAAAAAGCTTGTAAAAAATAAAACATGTAATAGCAAACGGCTATTATAGTTAATGGTCTCATCAGCATATACTTGAATCGGTTTATATTGTCCATCGACTACCGGGGATTAACCTGATGGCTAATACTCTTGTTTTACCTGAGTAGGGTACAAGCCATGAAATTAATCCTATGATTTTACGCCGAGCAAAACAGCTTTTTGCTCGTTATTTAAAGTAGCTGTTGATCTGCTGCTCAATGCCCTCACTGTCCAGTGCAAGCAAGCGATAGATCTCCTGCTGTGAGCCCTGCTCAATAAACTCATCGGGCAGTCCCAGATTGAGTACGGGGAGATTTATCCTTTGCGCCTGCAGGTACTCATTAACCGCAGATCCTGCGCCGCCGGCAATACTATTTTCTTCGATAGTCACAAATTGTTTATGCGTTTCTGCTAACTGCTCAATCAGCGCGTTATCCAGTGGTTTGACAAAACGCATATCGACCAGGGTTGCGCCTAATTTTTCAGCGACAGCTTGTGCCTGTTGTAATAGCGTACCAAAACACAAAATAGCCAACTTCTGACCTTCACGTACTATTCTTGCCTTACCTATTGGCAGTTGCTGCATCACCTTTTCGACTTTAATGCCTGTGCCGACGCCACGCGGATAACGCACCGCTGCCGGCTGCTGCAGCAGATGACCGGTATAGAGCATATTGCGACACTCCTGCTCATCCGAAGGGGTCATTACCACCATATTTGGCACACAACGTAAAAAGCTCAGGTCATAAGCACCCTGGTGGGTCGGGCCATCTGCACCGACAATGCCTGCTCTATCTATGGCAAATAAAACGCCTTGCTTTTGTAGTGCGACATCATGAATAAGCTGATCATAGGCGCGCTGTAAAAAGGTTGAATAGATAGCCACAACCGGGTTTAAACCGGCAATGGCCATGCCGGCCGCAAGCGTCACTGCATGCTGCTCGGCAATCGCCACATCATAGTATTTATCCGGATGGCGTTTAGAAAAACTGACCATACCTGAGCCTTCACGCATGGCGGGGGTGATCGCGGTCAGCTTTTCATCCTGATCGGCCATATCATTTAACCACTCACCAAAGATCTGCGAGAAGGTCGGCGAGCTACTCGTTGTCTTGGGAAGCTCCTGCTCCGGGTTAAACTTAGGCACGGCATGATAGCGGATAGGGTCGAGCTCAGCTTGTTTATAACCTTTGCCTTTTTTGGTCATAATATGTAAAAACTGCGGGCCGGAATGGTTGCGCATATTGCTCAGCGTTTCCACTAAATCGATCACATTATGGCCGTCCATCGGGCCAATATAGTTAAAACCAAACTCTTCAAAGACAGTGCCGGGTGAAACCATGCCCTTGAGATGCTCTTCAGTGCGCTTGGCAAATTCTTTAATGGGCGGAACCGTTGACAGCACCTTTTTACCGCTTTCACGCAGCTGCGTGTACAGCTCACCGGATAAAATTTTAGCCAGATGATTGTTTAATGCGCCGACATTTTCCGAGATAGACATCTCATTATCGTT
>JBFGZH010000193.1:0-5183 GCA_041586895.1 Psychromonas sp.
CCAATACTCCCTTAGCGGCGCAGACCTTGGCGGCGGCGCTGCGTCAGTATTTGCCGGATTGGCAGCTGCTCGAGATACACGCCGGTGATATTAATCTACAACTTTCTGCGGATTATGATTTCAATAAAAAAGCGGCTAGTCTTAAAGGTGTTATAAACGGCCAAGATATTGCCGGCAGCAATGATAAGCTGCTATTTGATGGCGTCACACTAAACAGTGATATAGATTATCGCTTTGCAGAGCAACAGCTGATGATACAGCGCGATAAGCAGCAGCTGAAGATTGCCAATCTGTTTATCGGCATACCGATTCAGGCCCTGCAGCTGGACGCCCGGATTAATGGCATGGATATTATAGTTGACCATTTTAAGGCGCGCCTATTGGGGGGGCGAGTCGAGTTTGATGATCTGCAATTAACAGCGCCGAGTCAGACAGCAATAAAGCTCTCTGCGCTGAGTTTAAGTGAAGTCATTAAATACAGTGCCTACCCTGAAATAGACGCGCAAGGTATTATTGACGGTCTGTTGCCGCTGTCGCTAACTGAGCAGGGGCCGGCGATTAAAAACGGCATAATTTCAGCGCGCTACCCCGGCTATATTAAAGTGCCTGAAAATACCGTGGTTAAAGCAATGGGCAAAGACAATCCGGCTTTTGCCTTTGCTATGCAGGTACTCACTAACCTGCAGTTTGACGCTTTGCAGGGGATGCTTGATTATGCCGCGGATGGAGAAAGCAGCTTGAAGGTGGAGATGAAGGGCATTAATCCGAATTTGAGCCGTACCCGAGCGGTTATTTTTAACTACTCGCATAATGAGAATATTTTGCAGTTACTTAAAAGTTTGCGCTTTAATGAACAATTAAGCAAACAGCTAGAGGAGCGATATTAGTGTTGAAAAAAATAAGTATTTTACTGACGTTATTTTTTACGATAGCGGCCTGTACGCCAAGAGTTGAGCTGGCGGTGCCAGAGAAGCCGATTACTATCAATTTAAATGTCAAAATAGATCATGAAATTCGTGTGAAAATAGATAAAGAGTTAGATGAGCTCTTTAGCGAAGACAGCGGTCTCTTTTAACAATAAAACAGCATATAGGGGATAAAATGAAAAAGTTATTTTTACTGCTAACCTTAATCTTAAGCTTTTCTGCCTTCGCATTAGAATTATCGACTGCCAAAGAGCAAGGCTTGGTCGGTGAGCGAAGAAATGGTTTGTTAGGGGTTGTGCAAAGCTCACAGGAAGCGGCAGATCTGGTCGCAGATATCAATGCCAGGCGCTTGATTAAATATAAACAGATAGCACTTAAAAACGCCATGACCCTTGAGCAGGTCTCTATTCTTGCCGGTGAAAAGGCCATTAAAAAAACGCCTGCAGGACAATATATTGAAAATAGTGCCGGGCAGTGGGTGGTAAAATAGTCAATGCCGAATATAAAGGTAAAATGCGTTTTTATTTGCCTTATTTCGCTTGAGCTTCTGCCAGGAATATACGATGATTGTTCTTATTTTTTTGGTTTATATACTTTCAGAGGTGAGCAATGACTCAGGTGGAAACTGGCCCTAGCAATTTTATTCGTAATATTATCGATGACGATCTTAAAACAGGGAAACATCAGACGATACATACACGTTTTCCTCCCGAGCCAAACGGTCATCTGCATATCGGCCATGCCAAATCTATCTGCCTGAATTTCGGGATTGCAGAAGATTACCCGAATGCACTGTGTAATCTGCGCTTTGATGATACTAACCCATTAAAAGAAGATGCTGATTATGTCGACGCCATTGAGAAAGATGTTAGCTGGTTAGGCTATCAATGGGCGGGGGATATTCATTACTCTTCCGATTATTTTGAGCAGCTCTATGATTATGCGGTTGAACTCATTAAAAATGATAAGGCCTATGTCTGTGAGCTTAATGCCGAGCAGACCCGTGAATATCGCGGTACATTGACCTCGCCGGGTAAAGAAAGCCCATACCGTAACCGCCCAATCGAAGAAAGTTTAGATCTCTTCGCGCGCATGCGTGCCGGTGAATTTGCAGAAGGCTCTATGATGCTGCGTGCAAAAATCGATATGGCTTCACCAAATATGAAGATGCGCGATCCCGTTATTTACCGTATTCGTTTTGCGCACCATCATCAGACGGGGGATAAGTGGTGTATCTACCCTATGTATGATTTTACCCATTGTATCTCCGATGCTATTGAAGGGATAACGCATAGCCTTTGTACGCTTGAATTTGAAGACCATCGTCCATTATATGATTGGGTACTGGCGAATATCAGTATTGCCTGTAAACCGCGTCAGATTGAGTTCTCGCGCCTTAATCTGCAGTACACATTAACCTCTAAGCGTAAACTCAATGCATTGGTTGAAGAAAAAATTGTCAGCGGTTGGGATGATCCGCGTATGCCGACCATTTCCGGTATGCGTCGCCGCGGTTATCCGGCTGCAGCGATACGTGAGTTTTGTAAACGTATCGGTGTGACCAAACAGGAGAATACGGTTGAGCTTGCTTCATTAGAAGCCTGTGTGCGTGAAAATCTGGAAGCCAATGCACCGCGTGCGATGGCCGTTATTGATCCGCTTAAAATCATTATTACTAATTATGATGCTAATCAAGCTGAACAGCTAACGGCACCTGCCCACCCGAAAGATGAGAGTATGGGCAGCAGAACGCTGCCTTTCTCCAGAGAGTTGTATATAGATCGTGCTGACTTTAGAGAAGAGGCTAATAAAAAATATAAACGCTTAGTCCTGGGCAAAGAAGTACGTCTGCGTAATGCCTATGTTATTAAGGCGGAAAATGTAGTTAAAGACGATGCCGGCAATATTAGCGAAATTCATTGTTCCTATGACCCGGAAACATTAGGTAAAAACCCGAGTGACGGCCGTAAAGTCAAAGGGGTGATCCATTGGGTGGATGCCAATAATAACCATGCGGCAGAGTTTAGAATCTATGATCGCTTGTTTTTAGTTGAAAACCCAGGTGCAGCGGAAGATGTCCATCAGGTACTTAACCCGGAATCACTAGTAGTAAAACAGGGTTTTGTCGAGCTTGGACTTGCTCAAGCCGTCGCGGAAAAAGCCTACCAGTTTGAACGTGAAGGTTATTTCTGTGCGGATAGCCAAGACTCAACGGCGCAACACTTAGTCTTTAACCGTACCGTTGCCTTACGCGACTCCTGGGCGGGTTAAAAGCCTTTAAATTAATAGCTTATCTATTCTCTTTAAAAAGTGGCCAATGCTTATTGGCCACTTTTTTTTAACCACAAGAAAAAATGATCAGAGCTTTAACTTTAATTAATTTCTGATCGCAAATAAAAGAGAGCTGTTCCATACTGGAACACTTATAAAAGAGGGCAAATATTGCCTTTTCAAACGCAGCGCTGTTTTATGCTGGCTATTTTTTGCAGCCATTGCACTAGCAAATCGGCTGCCGACTCAGCGCAAGGCAATGTGCTCGCTTCCGCTGCGCTAACAGGAAAATTTTGGCTCATATAGCCGACAAACTACTTTCTATTTAGGAGTAAACAATGGAATTTGAAGAAATGCTTAAGATCCTGTCGAGTAAAGATGGATCGGATCTTTATTTGGCAACGGGTGCGCCGCCTTCGGCAAAGTTTCAAGGTAATTTGAAACCCCTTACTGAGGCCTCTTTTCTGCCGGGGGAGGTTGCTGCTATTGCTGATTCTATGATGGACAGCGAACAAAAAGCGCTATTTGAGCAGGAATTAGAGATGAATCTGGCCATTTCGATTTCTAATGTTGGCCGTTTTCGTGTGAATATTTTCAAGCAGCGTAATGAAGTCTCAATTGTGGCACGTAATATTAAAATTGATATTCCCAAGTTTGAGGACTTAGGACTGCCTGAGGTGCTTAAAGAGGTGATCATGACTAAACGTGGTTTAGTTCTGTTTATTGGCGGGACTGGCTCAGGCAAGTCGACCTCATTGGCCGCCTTAATCGATCACCGTAATACTCACAGCTCCGGTCATATCATTACCATTGAAGATCCTGTTGAATTTGTCCATAAACATAAAAAAAGCATTATCAACCAGCGTGAAGTGGGGGTGGATACGCGCAGCTTTCATGCGGCTTTAAAAAACACCCTGCGTCAGGCACCCGATGTGATTTTGATTGGTGAAATTCGTGATAGAGAAACCATGGAGCATGCTCTGGCATTTGCCGAAACCGGGCATTTGGCGATTTCCACACTGCATGCCAATAATGCCAATCAGGCCTTGGATCGTATTATTAACTTCTTTCCGGAAGAGCGCCGTCCGCAGTTATTGCATGATTTAGGCAATAATTTAAAATCATTTGTTTCCCAACGCTTAATTCCTACTGTTGACGGAAAACGCTGTGCCGCCATTGAAGTGATGATGGGAACCTTGACAGTACGAGATATTATCAAACGCGGTGAATTCGGCCTGCTAAAAGATATTATGGAGAAGTCAAAGCAGCTCGGTATGCAGACCTTTGATAGTGCGTTATTTGATTTGGCGATTGCCGGCAGAATAACGGAAGCAGAGGCGATTAAAAACTCTGACTCACCGACCAACCTTGCCCTGAAATTCAAACTGCATCATGGCGGTATTGCCGAACAGGCGGAACAAAGCGCTAACAAGAGTAGTTTAAGCCTGGAGCCAATGGAAAACCCTTTTCCCGATGATTTAAGCTTTTCTTAAGTAGTTTTGTTATTAAGCAATAAAAGTGCCCTATGGTGCTTTTATTGTTTATTAAAACCAACCTGAATACAGTAAAAGAAGTCGCCTTTATTTTAAACAGAAGGTAAGTAACTGGACTAACAGTCAGCGGAAATCTGTTTATATCTTGGGAATATTTGACTAAGAAGTGTTAACTGAGGAAATAAAAGGAAGTTAGCTTTGTTAACGGGACTGGCCGCGAACTTTGGCGTGACAGGGCGCTTTATTTTAAACAAAAGGTAAGCAACTGAACTGCTACTCGGTGAAAATCTTTTTATATATTGGGAATTTTTACTAAGAAATACTAACTGAGGAAATAAAAGGAAATTGGCGGAGTGGACGGGACTCGAACCCGCGACCCCCGGCGTGACAGGCCGGTATTCTAACCAACTGAACTACCACTCCACGAGCGTATTACAGTTTTAAACATCACCATTTTAATAAAACTTTACTCGATTTAAAATCGAATCCGGCG